>CAYRXK010000005.1:37434-54071 GCA_964428265.1 uncultured Treponemataceae bacterium | reverse complement strand
TCGCGCCGGGCTACGATCCCCACGGCATCAGTTATCAGGTGCGCGGTTCGGTGCGGGCGATTTCATCGGGCGGGATTTTCGGGAAGGGCCTGGGACTCGGCACCAGGAAAATAGCCTCGATCCCCGAGGTGCAATCCGATTTCGTGTTCGCCGCGTTCGTCGAGGAAACCGGGCTTGTCGGAGTCCTGATCGTATTCGCGCTTTGGGCCTATCTGGGTCTTCGCGTGTACCGAATGACCAGGGACAGGGACGATTTCTACGCCTTCACGGCGATCGGGATGTATATCCTCCTGGCGATGCAATTCCTCGCGAACGTGGGAGTCGTGTCGGGAATCCTGCCGGCCACCGGGCTCGCCTTGCCGTTCTTTTCCGCAGGCGGTTCCAGCCTCATGGCGACCGGCCTTGCCTGCGGACTTCTCTATAACGCCGCGAATTTCAGGGGCTTCGCGCCTGTCCTGGACGATCGCTTCATGACGCCCGGAAGGGAGGTGCTCCATGCTTGACACCAGGACCAGGAACCAGGCCGCAGCTCCGCACCAGGTCAAGGAACGCGCCCCGGCCGGACATGGCGCCCCGGCCGTCGAAGCGCCGGAACCGAAGACGAGCATCCGCCGGGAAACCGGAATGCCCGGTACCGCCGGAGCCGTCGGGATCCGGGGGATCGCCGACATGGCCGGGACCGGATCGGCTTTCCGCAGGAAGGGCAGGGCGGTACGGATCCTCTCGCCGTCGGATGCGGGAATCGGGAGCCGGCCCTCGGCGAAGCCCGTCCGCAAGGCTCGGCGCAAGGTGGGATATGCGGCCAGGGCGGCCATCGCGTTGTTCGTCGTCGCCTGTATGGGCGGGGCCGGGTATTTCGCGATTCCGGAAGCCACCGCCATCCGGCGCGTGAGCGTGCATGGCATGAATTCCATGGGTGAAACCGAGGTGGTGGCGCTCATGGGCCTCGAACCAGGATCAACCCTGGTGAACGTCGACACCGCGGCGATAGAGTCGCGCATCGCGGCAGATCCGCGCGTCGCCAGGGTTGGCGTTACGCGATCCCTGCCCGACGGGCTCGTGGTGCGGCTGACCGAAAGGAAAGCCATAGCATCGCTGCTGGTGGAGGTCGGCGGAATCACGCGATCCGTCCTCGTTGACGCCGAGGGCGTGGCGTTCATGGAAGCCGCCGGCAACGGAACCTCCGCGGATTTGCCCGTGCTGTCGGGCATTTCGTTCGAGAATTTCCGGATCGGACAGCGACTTCCCGGATACCTTTCGCCCGTGCTCGCGGATCTTCAGTCCCTGACGGCTTCCAGGCCGGAGTTGCTGTCGGCCATTTCGGAAATCCGGGTCGTGAAGCTCGCGGAGCATGAAGCCGAGTTGCTCCTGTATCCGATGCACCGCGCGATACCGGTACGCATGCCTCCCGCGCTGGACGAGGCGAACCTGGCTTCAGCGCTCCTCGTGATCGACATTCTCGCCGCGCGTGAAAGCGCGTCGCGCATCGAGGAAATTGATTTCCGCACCGGTACCGTGGTGTACCGATCCAAGGAGGGACGGTCTGGCTGACAACCTGGTGGTCGGCCTCGACATAGGAACGGCATCCACGCGGGCCGTCGTCGGGGAATTCAACGAAGATGGCGATCTCGAGATCGTCGGCGTCGGCGTGGCGCCATCCACGGGTTTGCGCCGCGGCATCGTGCTCAATATCGAGGCGACGCTCGCATCGGTGTCGGCCGCCTTCGAAGCCGCGGAAATGATGTCGGGCCGGGAAATCAAGGGATGCGTGCTCGGCATCTCCGGGGCGAATATCGAAAGCCTCAATTCACGCGGCGTGGTGGCGGTGACCGGCAAGGGCAGGGAAATAACGCACGACGACATCGCGCGCGTGCTGGATGCCGCCAAGGCGGTGGTGATTCCGATGGACCGCGAGATCCTGCATGTGGTGCCGCAGTCCTATATCGTGGATGAACAGCGTGGCGTGCGCGATCCGCTGGACATGATCGGCGTCAGGCTCGAAGCCGAAGTGCACATCGTGACCGGCGCCGTGACCACCACGCAGAACCTCCTGAAATGCGTGCACCGGGCGGGATTCAAGGTGGAGCGCCTCGTGCTCGGAAGCCTTGGCGCGGCGCGATCGGCGCTCAGCGACGACGAGCGCGAACTCGGATGCCTGCTCATGGATATCGGGGGCGGGACCTCGGACCTCATGGTTTTTTCGGAAGGCTCTCCGGTATTCACCTCGGCGGTGCCCGCGGGGGGCATCCAGGTGACCAACGACATTTCCATCATGCTCAGCGTGCCGATGGAGGCCGCGGAGCGGATAAAGCGCGAATCCGGATCCTGTTGGCTCGGCGGAATCGATCCCGAGGAAACGATCGTCGTCCCGGGAATCGGCGGCCGGGCGCCGGCGGAAGTATCCCGCCGCAAGCTCTGCTCCATCGTGCAGCCGCGCATGGAGGAAACCCTCAGGATGGCGCGGGAGCGCGTGGAAAAAATGGGGTACTGGAAGCTGATCAAGGCCGGAGTGGTTCTCACGGGCGGCGCGGCGCTCATGCCGGGCACGGCCGAACTCGCGCAGTCCATTTTCGGACTGCCGGTCCGCGTGGGCATGCCGCCCGCGATCGGCGGCCTCGAAAGCGAGTACCGCAACCCGACTTTCGCGACGGCGGTAGGTCTGGTGTTGCTGCAGGCTGACGGAATGCAGCCGGATCGGCGCGGAGCCGCGTCCGGAAGGGAACGGAAATCGGAGAAGGGAGCGATGGGCGGCCTGGGCCGTTTCATCGCGCGCATAAAAAACGGGATTTTCTGACGGGGGTGCAGCATGTCGATAGAAATGATCGAGGATACGGGAATCGCCAATCCGACGGTGATCAAGGTCATCGGCGCGGGCGGGGGCGGATCGAACGCCGTGAACAGGATGATCGCGGGCGGCTTGCGCAACGTGCAGTTCATCGCGGTGAACACCGATCTGCAGGACCTCGGCAGGTCCGAGGCGGACATCCGCCTCGGCATCGGCAGCAAGCTCACCAAGGGCCTCGGCGCGGGCGGAAAACCCGAAGTCGGGGAGAAGGCCGCGATCGAGGATCGTGAAATGATCGAGCAGGCCCTCAAGGGCGCCGACATGGTGTTCATCACCTCCGGCATGGGCGGAGGCACCGGCACGGGGTCCGCTCCGATAATCGCGCAAATCGCGCGCGACATGGGCGCGCTCACGGTCGCCGTGGTCACCAAGCCATTCGGGTTCGAGGGCAAGGTCGTGTCGCGCATCGCCGAGGACGGGCTCGAGCGCCTGCGCCAGGCGGTGGACACGGTCATCGTGATCCCCAACCAGAACCTGCTCAAGATCGTCGACAAGCGCACGCCGATCAAGGAAGCCTTCCTGAAGGCCGACGACGTGCTCCGCCAGGGCGTGCAGGGAATTTCCGACCTCATCACCGTGCCCGGTGAAATCAATATCGATTTCGCCGACGTACGCACCGTGATGGAGTGCAAGGGCGATGCCATCATGGGCATCGGCATCGGTTCCGGCGACAACCGGGCGGTCGAGGCGGCTTCACGCGCGGTGAACAATCCCCTGCTCGATGATGCCTGCATCGAGGGCGCGCGCAACATCCTGGTGAATGTCACGGGCGGTGACGATTTCTCCCTGATCGAATACCAGGAAATCGTCGACCTCATAACCGAAAAGGCTTCGCAGGACGCGCATGTCTTCACCGGCTTCATCACCGACCATTCGATCAAGGACGAGGTGCGCGTAACCGTGATCGCGACCGGCTTCGGAAATCATGGTTCCCATCAGGTCGACAGGGCCGTGCCCTCCGCCGAACCCGCGCCCGCGAGGACGGAAGTGAAGAAGGCGACCGGCGATTACATTTCGCCCGAAGAGTGGAAGCTTTTCGCGGAAACCGCGCAGTCGAAGTCCGGTTCGTATTCGTTCGACGCGCCCGCCGAGGGCGACGAACTCGACATTCCGACCGTGCTGCGCGACAAGCGCTATTCCGGCGAGCGCATGGGGGCCGGCGCGTGAGTCCTCTCGGCGTGCGCTACCGGGCGCACCTCCTTGCCGCCCGGAAACGTTCACCGCTCACCGCGGACGCCTATCTCAGGGAACTCGCCCTGCTCGAGGAATACCTGGCGCGTTCGGGCAAGGATCCGGCCACCGCGGATTCCGAGGATGTGCTCGGCTACCTGGTATCGCGCAGCACGTCGGGACTCTCGCGCAGCACGATGGCGAGGGTCGTTTCGAGCGTGCACTCTTTGTTCAAGTTCATGCGGCTGGAAAACCTGCGTTCCGACGATCCGGCCGCACTGATCGCGACGCCGCGCCAGGATCGCGTTCTGCCCGAGGTGCTCGCGCCCGAACAGATCGATCTATTCCTGTCGAATATCGACATTTCGACGCCCGGAGGCCTGCGCGACCGCGCGCTGTTCGAACTCATCTATTCCTGCGGCCTCAGGATTTCCGAGGCCGCCTCCCTGAGCTTCGACCGGCTCTTCCTGAAGGAGCGCCTGGTCCGGGTGATGGGCAAGCGCAGGAAGGAACGGCTGGTTCCGTTCGGAGACGATGCCGCGCTGTGGCTGTCCCGCTATCTGGCGGACGCGCGTCCATCACTCGAAAAGGGACGGAAATCCGACCTTGTGTTCCTCAACCAGGAAGGGCGGGGAATTTCGAGGAAGGGGATCTGGAAGCGGTTTTCCGGCGTCAGGACCCGGACCGGCGTTACCGCCAAGGTACATACGTTCCGCCACAGCTTCGCATCGCACCTGCTCGCCGGCGGCGCGGATCTGCGCACGGTGCAGGAACTGCTCGGGCATTCGGATATATCGACGACGCAGATTTATACCCATATCGATCCGGAATCGCTTTCCGGATACCACAAGGAGTATTTTCCGCGCTCGTAGCGCGGAAAATTGAATCATGAGGGGCGTTGCGATGCGTGTATTGGGCAGGAGGCGCAGGATGAATCTTTCCCGGCGCGCCGGCACGCACACGACAGCCAGGACGGGGGGCGGCGACCAGCTTCTCCTGGCCCTGGCCATACAGCGCATGAATTTCCTCACCCCTCCGCAGAAACTCCTGGTTCTGGATCTCGTCAGGAAGGGAGCCTCGTTCAGGCGCCTTACCCGAGCCGACCTGGAAACCGCGACGGGCCGCAACCTGTCCGCGTTCCGCTGGGAACCCGACCGCCTGCTTTCCGGCGCGGAACGCGACCTGGAGCTCATGGAACGCAAGGGCATACGGTATGTGTCCCGGGACGATGCCGAGTATCCGCCGCAACTGCGCATCGTGGCCCAGGCTCCCTTCGGCCTGTATGTCCGGGGCCGGCTGCCCGACCCATGGAAGCCCGCAGTCGCCATCGTCGGCACGCGCATCGCCACCCTGCAGGGCCTGCGCGGGGCGCGTGATCTGGCGAGGGATATATCGGGGGAGGGGCTCTGCGTGGTCTCCGGCCTGGCCCGGGGAATCGACGCGGCGGCGCACCGCGGCGCGCTGGAAGGGCCCGGCGGCACCTGCGCCGTGTTGCCCTGCGGCCCCGAACGGATATATCCTCCGCAGAACAGGTCGCTCGCCTCCCTCATAGTGGACTCGGGCGGCTCCCTCGTCACGGAATATCCCCCCGAAACGGAGATGCACCGGTACCGGTTTCCCGAACGCAACCGGATAATCGCGGGCATGGCGCGCACCTGCGTCGTGGTCGAAGCTCCGGAAGGTTCGGGCGCGCTGATCACGGCGGACCACGCCCTGACCGAAGGCCGGGAAGTATTCCTGTACGAAGGGTGCCGCGGATCGGTCCGGAACGCCGGCGCGGACGCGCTGGGCGAGCAGGGGGCGCAGAATATCGGCCATTTCGACGATCTGCTCGCGCAGTGGTCCGCCGTCAGGACCGCCACGGCGCCGTCGAACCAAGGAGTCCAGTAAGCATGGCAACAAGCAGGAAAACCGGCGAAGGCGTCCCGGCCGAAAAGAAATCCGCCGAAAAAAAGGCGGCATTGAAAAAGCCCGCCGCGAAAAAACCGGCAACCGCGAAAAAAACGGCCGCCAGGAAAACCGCCGGCGGCGCTTCGGCGCGCGACGGGGGTACCCTCGTGATCGTGGAATCGCCGGCGAAGGCGAAAACCATAGAAAAATACCTGGGGTCGAAGTACAAGGTTCTCGCCTCGATGGGCCACCTCATCGACCTGCCGAAATCCAGGATAGGCGTGGACACCGAACACGGCTTCGAGCCCGAATACCTCACCATCCGCGGCCGCGCCTCAATCCTGAAGGACCTGCAGAAGGCCGCCAAGAAATCGAAAGCCATCCTGCTCGCGTCGGACCCCGACCGCGAAGGCGAGGCCATCGCCTTCCAGATCGGAAAATACCTGCAGGAAAAAGAACCCGGCATCCCGATCGATCGCATAACGTTCAACGAAATCACGCCGGACGCGATCCGCGCGGCCGTGAAGGCCCCCCGCAGCCTGGAAATTCCCAAGGTGGACGCGCAGAAGGCGCGCCGCGTGCTCGACAGGCTCGTCGGCTACAACCTCTCGCCCCTGCTGTGGAAAAAGGTGAAGAGCGGCCTTTCCGCGGGACGCGTGCAGTCCGTCGCGCTCCGGCTCATCTGCGATCGCGAACGCGAGGTCGAATCCTTCATCCCCGAAGAATACTGGACCGTCGAAGGTGATTTCCGTTCTGGCAAAACCGCGTTTTCCGCGGAGCTCGTGCTGTTCGGCGGCGCGAAGCCCGCGTTGGGCGACGCGGCGTCGGCTGACGCGGTGGTCGCCGCCCTGCGGGGCGCAGCGGCCTCGGTCGCCGACATCCGGGAATCCGAAAAGACGGTCAAGCCGAAACCTCCCTTCACCACATCCACGCTGCAGCAGACCGCCGCCAACCGCCTCGGCTTCACCAGCAAGAAAACCATGCAGGTGGCGCAGCAGCTGTACGAGGGCGTCAGCCTCGGCTCGACGCGCCTCGGCCTCATCACCTACATGCGCACCGACTCCGTGCGCATTTCGGATGGCGCGATCGCCGAAGCCCGCGCATGGATCCAGGAGCACCACCCTGACCAGTTGCCCCCTTCGGCCCAGCGCTACGGGAGCGACGCGAAAGCGCAGGACGCGCACGAGGGCATCAGGCCGACCAAAACCGCGCTGCACCCCGACGAAGTGAAGGAACACCTTTCCCGCGACCAGCAGCGCCTGTACGGCCTCATCTGGGAGCGTTTCGTCGCCTCGCAGATGACACCGGCGCGCATCCGCATGATCACCGCCGACATCCAGGCGGGAGAGGGCGTTTTCCGCACCTCCGGCTCGGTGTTCATCGACGAGGGCTTCTACAAGGTGATCAGGCTCGGCGCTTCCAGGGAGGAGCGCGCCAATCACGCGCTGGCCCTGAAAAAAGGCCAGGACCTTTCCCTCGAGGTCCTGCGGCCCGAGCAGCATTTCACGCAGGGCCCCTCGCGGTACACCGACGCCTCCATCGTGAAGTCGCTGGAAGAACTCGGCATCGGCAGGCCATCGACCTACGCGCCCACCATTTCCGTGCTCCTCGAGCGGTATTACATAACCCGCGAAAACAAGCAGCTCGCGCCCACCGCGCTGGGTCGGATCATCACCGACATCCTGGTGGAATCCTTTCCCGACGTGGTGGACTCGGGCTTCACCGCGCGCATGGAATCCATGCTCGACGGCGTGGAGGACCAGAAAACCGACTGGGTCGCCGCGATGGGCGATTTCTACGGACCCTTCAAGAAGCGCGTGGACCAGGTCATGGAAACGCTTTCCAGCGTGCGCGGCCGCCTGGACGAGGAAACGAAGGTGGTCTGCGACCTCTGCGGCAAACCGATGGTGAAAAAACTGGGGCGATTCGGGTTCTTCCTCGCCTGCACCGGATTTCCCGCGTGCAAGAACACGAAATCCGTTCCGCTCGCCGCCTGCCCGAAATGCGGCGGCGACATCGTGCAAAAGCGCGCCATCAAGGGCAAGAGCCGCGAGTTCTACGGCTGCACCAATTATCCGGCCTGCGATTTCCGCACCTACGACAAGCCGACCAATTCGCCCTGCCCCAAGTGCGGATGGTTCCTCGTGGAAAAGAACGACCGGAAATCGGGCGGGCACAAGGCCTGCATCAATCCGGATTGCGGATACCTGCACAGCAGGGACGACGAAACCGCGGAGGCGGACGGCAGTGGACAGGAAGATTGAGGAATACCTTGACTACCTCCTCGCCGTCCGCGGCCTGCGCGAACGCACCCTCCGGGTTTACCGCGAGGATCTGGAGCGGTATTCGGAATACCTCGAGGGCAGGGACCCCGACGAAACGAGCGCCGCGGACCTGCGCGCCTTCGCGGCGGGCCTCGTCGCCGAAGGCAAGGCGAACGCTTCGGTGAACCGAGCCCTTTCCGCGCTCCGCGGCTACTGCAGGTACCGCGCGCGTTTCGCGAAGCTCCCCGATCCGGGGCGCGAGGTCGAAAGTCTGGCATCAAGGCGCCCATTGCCGCGCTTCATGTTCGAAGAGGAAACCGCATCCCTCATGGAGTCGGTCTCGGGATCGTCGTTCGCCGACCTGCGCGACCGCGCGCTCCTCGAAGCCCTGTACTCCACCGGATGCCGCGTTTCCGAACTCGCCTCTATCCGGTTCGAGGATATCGACCGCGCGCGCGGCGTGGCGCGCGTCATGGGCAAGGGCGGCAAGGAGCGGCTGGTGTTCTTCGGCGCGAAGGCGCGCGATGCCATGGAAGCGTACCTGCCCGCGCGGTCTTCGCTGATCCGCCGCTCGGGCTGCGACGAGAAAGGCCCCCTGTTCCTGAGCAGGAGGGGCCTGCCCCTGGGCGCGCGCGGCATCCAGAACATCGTCGAAAAACGACGCCTCGCCGCGGGCGTGGCGAAGCGCATAACGCCGCACTCGTTCCGCCACAGTTTCGCCACCCACCTCGTCGGCGCGGGCGCGGACATCAGGGTGGTGCAGGAGATGCTCGGCCATTCCAACGTGTCGACCACCCAGGTCTACACCCACGTCGACCTCGAGCGGTTGCGCAGCGTGTACCGCCAGGCGCATCCGCACGGCGCGAAGGACAAATAAATGGAAAAACCGGAGATCAGGTCGACCACGGTGCTCGTGGTGCGGCGCAAGGGCAGGGTGGCGATGGCCGGAGACGGGCAGGTCACCCTCGGCAACACGGTGATGAAGAGCAACGCGCGCAAGGTCCGGTCGATATACGGCGGCAAGGTGCTCTGCGGATTCGCCGGCGCCACCGCCGACGCGTTCACGTTATTCGAACACTTCGAGCGCAAGATACAGGAATTCGGGGGGGACCTGACACGCGCCGCGGTGGAGCTGGCCAAGGACTGGCGCACCGACAAGGTGCTGCGCCGCCTGGAAGCGATGCTCCTGGTCGCCGATGCCGGGAAATCGCTGCTGCTCTCCGGCACGGGCGACGTGATCGATCCGGCGGAAGACGCGATCGCCATCGGCTCCGGCGGCCCCTACGCCTTCGCCGCCGCGATGGCCTACCTCGACGCGGCGGACGCGGCCGAAAAATCCGGCGGAACCCCGATGGACGCGGGCGAAATCGCGAGGCGCAGTCTCGGGATCGCTTCCGGCATCTGCATCTACACCAACGACCGCATCGTCTGCGAGGAACTCGCATGAGCGCGCAATTCGAGGGGCTGACCCCGCGGCGGATCGTCGCCGAGCTCGACCGCTACATCATCGGGCAGGACAAGGCCAAGCGCGCCGTCGCCATCGCCCTGCGCAACCGCATGCGCCGCCAACTCCTTCCGGCGGAACAGCGCGAGGAAATTTCGCCGAAGAACATCCTCATGATAGGACCCACCGGGGTCGGCAAGACGGAAATCGCGCGGAGGCTGGCCAAGCTCTGCGGCGCGCCGTTCATAAAAGTCGAGGCCACCAAGTACACCGAAGTCGGCTATGTCGGCCGCGACGTGGAATCCATGATCCGCGACCTCATGGCCGCGGGCATCGCGATGGTGAAAGAGGAAATGCGCGCAAACCTCAAGGCCGAGGCGGAGCGCAGGGCCGAGGAAAAGCTGCTCGACCTGCTGCTGCCGGGCATCGGCGCGTCGGCGGAGCCGGTCGGTTCCACGCAGGCCACCATCGTGCAGCCGCAGTCCGCCTCCGACACCCGCGAAAAATTCCGCAGGCTCCTGCGCGAAGGCAAGCTTGACGCCCGTGAAGTCGAAGTGACCGTCTCCGCCCAGGGCCCCGCGATCGAACTGTTCGGCGGCCAGCAGATGGAGCAGATGGAGATCGCGCTCGGAGGGCTTTCGGGCCTGCTCGGCGGCGGAAAGAAGCGCAAGCGGAGCGTTACCGTGGCCGAAGCGCGCGGCATCCTCGAATCCGAGGAAATGGAAAAGCTCGTCGACCAGGAAAAGGCCGCATCCGAGGCGCGCAGCCGCGTGCAGGAATCGGGCATCGTGTTCATCGACGAAATCGACAAGATCGCAACCCGCGAGGGCCGCGGTGCGGGCGGCGTGGACGTTTCCCGCGAAGGCGTGCAGCGCGACATCCTGCCCATCGTCGAAGGCTCGGTCGTGAACACCAAGTGGGGTCCGGTGGACACCACGCACATCCTGTTCATCGCGGCCGGAGCGTTCAACGTATCCAAGCCGCAGGACCTCATACCCGAACTGCAGGGTCGCTTTCCCATCCGCGTGGAACTCGACGCGCTGTCGCCCGGGGATTTCGTGCGCATCCTGACCGAACCGAAGAACGCGCTGACCGCGCAGTACGCGCAGCTTCTTTCCACCGAGGGGGTCTCGGTGGAATTCACCCCCGACGCGGTGTCGCGCATCGCGGGAATCGCGGCGTCAGCCAACCGCGAAGCCGAGAACATCGGGGCCCGGCGGCTGCAGACCGTCATGGAACGCCTTCTCGAGGACCTGTCATTCGACGCGGATGAACGGAGCGGCTCGGCCGTGACGATCGATGCGGCATTCGTCGACGACCGGTTCCGGGATTTTGTCGAGCGCCAGGACCTGAGCAGGTACATTCTCTGATCGCCGAGGGAGGTCGGCACCATCGTGGAAGCATTGCTGCAACAACGTGAAACCGCCTGCGATGCCCCCGCCGTCCCGTACGACGAGGACGAACTCTGGCCGCGCTACCAGCGCACGCGCGATTCCTCGATCCGCGACGAACTGATCCGCCGCTACGCGCCGCTGGTGCGCTACGTGGCCGGCAAGGTCGCCGCGGGCCTGCCCGCCTCCGTGGAGTTCGAGGACCTCGTCGGCTACGGGGTATTCGGGCTCTTCGACGCCATCGAGAAATTCGACCCCGACAAGAACGTGAAATTCAAGACCTACGCGGTCACCCGCATCCGCGGCGCCATTTTCGACGAGCTCAGGGTAATGGACTGGGTCCCGCGCTCGGTGCGGCAGAAAGCCCGCGAAATCGAGGAAGCGGTCATGCTGCTCGAAGCGCGGCTTGGCAGGCCGGCGTCGGACGCGGAGATCGCGAAATCGATGGGCGTGAGCGACGACGAATTCGGCCGCCTGATGCTGAAAATATCGGGAACCGCCATACTCTCGCTTTCCGATGTCTGGGCTCCCGGAGGGGAACGCGATCACCCGAGCATAGGCGACAGCATCGAATCGCCGCATTCGCTGAATCCGGAAAATTCAGTCGAGCGCGAGGATATCAGGCGCGTGGTCGTGCAGGCGATCGGCGAGCTTCCCGACAAGGAAAAAAAGGTCCTCATCCTCTATTATTACGAGGACCTCACGCTGAAGGAAATCGGCCAGGTGCTCGACGTGACCGAGTCGCGCATCAGCCAGCTGCACTCGAAGGCGATACTGCGCCTGCGCGCCAAGCTCACCAGCTACCGCAAGGGGCTCTACTGAAGCCGGACCGCATGACGCGTTAGGCGAACCGCGATGGGCGATCAGCGTCCTGCGTTAGGCGAACCGGCGCCTGGCTGCTCCTTCGGCTCCAGTCCGTAATCCTCGATTTTCTGGTAGAGGGTCTTGCGCCCTATGCCAAGCACCTCGGCGGTCTTCGACTTGTTGCCGCCCATCGCCAGAAGGGTTTCCGCGATCAGGACGCGCTCCGCGTCCGCCAGGGACGACAGCGCCGGAATGCGGATTTCACGCTCCGCCTCGGCCGACCGCGGCCCCGGCGGCAGATCGTCCACCGTGATCAGGGGGCCGGCCGCCATCACCACGGCGCTCTCTATGCAGTTGCGCAGCTCGCGCACGTTGCCCGGCCACGGGTACGAATACAGCGCCTGGCGGGCGCGGGGATCGAATCCCCCGAGTTCCTTGCCGTTTTCCTGCGCGAACTCGCGCAGGAAGGACGTGGCCAGCAGGGGAATGTCGTCGCGCCTCTCGCGCAGGGGCGGCACGTGGATATTCACCACATTCAGCCGGTAGTACAGATCCTCGCGGAAGCGGCCCTCGGCGATTTCCTTTTTCAGGTCGCGGTTGGTCGCCGCCACGATGCGCACGTCGGTTTCCAGCGTGGTCTCTCCGCCGACGCGCTCGAACCTGCGCTCCTGCAGCACGCGCAGTATCTTGATCTGCACGTTCTGGTTGATTTCGCCGATTTCGTCCAGAAAGAGCGTGCCCTCGTTCGCCAGTTCGAAACGGCCGCGCTTTCGTCCCTGCGCGCCGGTGAAGGCGCCTTTTTCGTGCCCGAACAGCTCGCTTTCCAGAAGGCTTTCCGCGAGCGCGGCGCAGTGCACCTTCACGAAGGGGCCGTCCCTTCTGGGCGAAAGGTTGTGGATCGCGTCGGCGATCAGTTCCTTGCCCACGCCCGATTCGCCGGTGATCAGCACGCTGGCGCGCGTGGGCGCCACCTTGCGCAGCAGGTCGAAAATCTTCTTCATCACCGGGCTCGACCCGATGATCGAACTCGTGCGCTGCTGCGCTTCGACCTCTTCGCGCAGTTCCTCGTTGCGCCGGGCAAGCTCGCGCGTCTCCAGAGCGCGCTTGGCCAGCAGCGAAAGGTGTTCCAGGTTGACGGGCTTGGTCACGAAATCGAAGGCGCCGAAGCGCATCGCGGACACCGCGTCCTCGATAGAACCGTGACCGGTCAGGATGATCACCGGCAGTCCGGGGTGGGTCGACACCGTCCGCTTCAGCACTTCCTCTCCGGAAAGCCGGGGCATCTTCAGATCGGTGATCACCAGGTCCACGTCCTGCGAGTCGACCATGCGCATGGCCTCCTCGCCGTCGGCGGCGGTGCGAACCGCGTAGCCGTCGAGACGGAACGCCTCCGCCAATCCTTCGCGTATGTTTTTCTCGTCGTCCGCAACCAGGATGGTGAATCGCATGCTCAATCCTCGCGCCAGGCAAGCAGGCGCTGCTCCTTTTGCGGCACGGGAATCGTCACCATGAAGGTCGTGCCCTTGCCGACCCTCGACCTGACGGAAATATCACCCGAGTGTTCCTTCACGATCTTGAACGTGATCGTAAGGCCCAGGCCCGTGCCGTTTTCGCGCGTCGTGTAGTAAGGCTCGAAAATCTTCGCCATCTGGTCGTCCGGAATGCCGACACCCGAATCCGTCACCTCGATGATGACCTCGCCGTCGCCCAGCGATGCGGAAAGCCCCAGCCTTCCGCCCTCCGGCATCGCCGCCAGGGAGTTTTTCACCAGGTTCAGGATGGCCTGCTTCAGGTACTTGCGGTCCATCATCACCAGGGGCAGCCCGTCCTGGATTTTCAGGTCGAGGGTGACCAGGCCCTTTTCGGCCTCGTAGCGCACCAGGTCCGCCACTTCGGAAACCAGGCGGGCGGGATCGTCTTCCATCAGCGTGATCGACATGGGGCGCACCGCGAACAGGAAATCCACCACGATCTTGTTCAGCCGCTCGATTTCCTCGTCCACCACGCCCAGGTGCCGCATCATCGCCTCGGGATCCGCGCCCGCCTTCGCGCGCAGCGCCTTCTTGATGAGCTGGATGTGGATCGAGATCGAGCCGAGCGGATTCTTGATCTCGTGCGCGACGCCCGCCGCCAGGGTGGTCAGCGAGGCCAGGCTTTCGGCGCGCCTGAGCTGGCCTTCCTTCTTGCGCTTGTCGGTGATGTCCTCGAGGTGGATCAGCGTTCCCGCGATGCGATTGCGCGACAGCAGCGGCGAAACGCTCAGCGACACGATGCGCGCGCCCCCTGACGCGTCTATCGCGAATTCCCTGCCCAGCACCGTATCCTCCGCCGACAGGCTCTCCTTCAGGAAGGCGGCGAGCGACTCGTCGGCCACCGAAAGCCACAGCGCCTGGCCGGCTGCATCGGGCCCCGGCCTGAGGATGCGCTCGGCCGTCTTGTTCATGAAGACCGGCTGGTTTTCCGGATTGCAGACCACCATGCCGTCGAAGGTGGACTGGAGCGCCGCCTCGAGCCGCCCGTTCTCCTCCGCCAGTTCGATCAGGATGCTGCGCATCTGCTCGTTGGTGAGCCTGGATGCTTTCGCGAGCATGCGTTCGAGGAACGGCCTCATGCCGCGCCTCCGCAGCGCTCCGCCATCACCCGCAGCACCAGTTCGGGATTCCTGTTGTAGGAGGCGTGCTGCAGCGCCGCCTCGCGCGCGAGCGCCGACCATCGCGTCGCGCGCAGTATCTCGTCCGGGCCCGCTTCCTGATGCCTCAGCCGCGCCCCCGCAACCTCGAGGAAGGCGCGCAGGAATTGCGCGAAGGAACCCTCGAACCTTGGATCCTTGGCGCCGAATTCTTTGGTCGCTTCGGTGATTTCCTTCAGGACCGCGGACAATGGGGAACCCGACAGGATCGCATCGGCGAGGGCTTCGGCAAGCCGCTTCGCTTCGGCAGGCGCGAAGGGGCGCTTCGCTTCGAGGAAGGCCGCCAGACTGTCCGCGCGTTCGCCGGTCCTGAACACCCTGCGCAGCACTTCGGACACCGCCTCGGACCCGCGCTGCGCGAATGGGTAGGTGCGCGAGCGCGAAAGGATCGTGGCCATGACCGCGGCGCGCTTGGAGGTGATCAGGATGAACCGCACGGTCTCGGGCGGTTCTTCAAGGATCTTGAGCATGGCATTCCGCGCCGAATCGAGCATGCGGTCCGCGTTCTCGATGACCACGGTTTTCCGATTGCCCAGCGGTGCCGTGCGCGCCCAGAGTTCCATGCTGCGGATCATGGCCACCGGCGGCGCGTCCGGTACGAAGGCCTCGAGCTTGGCGCAGGCCGCAACGATACCCCGCACCGTATCTTCCGGAAACACCGATAGCACGGCGGATTCAGGTGGGGCGCCCGGGGTTGCCGCATCATCCGAGGGAAGGGCTTCCTCGATCTCGCGCAGGAGCGGCGCCGCCTTGGACAGTTTCGACGCATCCTGTTCCCAGAGCGCCCGGTCGAAGCGCCTGAGCAGCTTGCGCACGGCCCGTATGAAGAAGTGCCGGGTGCCCGGCCCCGGATCGCGCAGCAGCATATCCGCGGCGATGCCGATCTCCTCGGGGAGCGCGCGGTTGCCCAGCAGCATGAGATCGGTATGGGCCAGGACCCGGTGCCGCGCGCAGGCGGGGCAGGGGCAGGTCCAGGCACCGCGCGCGGCGCCTGGCGCCTCGCAGGACAGCACGCGGGCCGCTTCCAGCGCCGCCGTCAGCTTTCCGCTCGCGGGCGGGCCCGAAAACAGCAGGGCGGGGGGCAGCGCCGAGGCCTCGATATCCGCCTGCAGCGCTCGCCTGACCTGGTCCTGGCCGATGAGATTGTCGAACATTGGCCTTACTTCTTTCCCGGCACGGCGACGCCCGGAACGGGCAACTGGTTGCCGAAATCACGCACCGCGGGCCGGATCGCCTGGTCGATCGCCGGACCCACCAGCGGAAGGATGGTGGCGGCGTATCTGGACTGCGAAAGGAGTTCACCGGCGTCGAAAAAGGTCTGGATGTCGATGATGACGAGCACCAGCGATACCACCGCCAGGCCTTCGGCAACGCCCAGCCCCAGGCCCAGCAGGCGGTCCAGCATTTCGAGGTTCGCCGCTTCGAGCCCGCCTCGTATGAGGCGTTCCACCAGCTTCATGATGAGGAAGCCGGCGAGGAAGCAGAGGACGAAGGCCACCACCCAGCGTACCGGTTGCGATGCCGTGCTCAGCCAGGGGAGTGCCTGCAGGTAGCGGGCGGCGGTGTTGTAGAAAAGAAGGGCCGCGATCAGGCCCACCGCATAGGCGGCCACCGACAGCACCTCGGCCACGAAGCCTCGGACAAAGCAGCGCACCGCAAGCAGGGCGATCAGGCCCGTGAAAACCCAGTCCATCGCGCTCATGCCCCGCCTCCCGTCCTTGCCAGAATATAGTCCGCGATGCGCGCCGCCGCATCGCTCGTGCCCGCATCCCCGCCGTCTTTCGCGGTCCCCCGTGCCAGGCGCCCCGCGGCCGCGGCCGCGGCGGCGCGCGCGTAGCCGTCTTCAAGCCACCGCAGAATCGCCTGCGTGAGCTTTTCCGGAGTTGCGTCCGGGCCAACCAGCGCCACGGCGGCGCCCGCATCTTCCGCCAGGCGGGCGTTCTCCACCTGGTCGCCGCGCGTGCCTGCGCCCGCCAGGGGCACCAGGATCATGGGCTTGCCCAGGGCGGCGCTTTCCCACACGGTACCGGCGCCGGACCTGCCGACTACGATGTCGGCCGCCGCCATCACATCGGGCATCTCGCCCTCCAGGTACGCAAAACCACGGTACGCGCCGGCCCCGTGCCCGGCCTCGCCCCCG
>CAYRXK010000005.1:32457-37334 GCA_964428265.1 uncultured Treponemataceae bacterium | reverse complement strand
CCCCGTGCCCGGCCTCGCCCCCGCTCACGGCGGCTGCGGAAACCGCCCCCTCGTTGCCCCTGCCGGTCTGGTGCGCCACGAAGGCCTTTCCCGCCAAGGCAGGCAGCACCGCGGCGGCAAGCTCGTTCACCTGCCGCGCGCCCTGGCTCCCGCCCAGGAACAACACCACCGGCAACCCCTCCGGCACCCCCAGAAACGCGCGCCCCGCCCGCGCATCGCCCGATCGTATCGACGCGCGCACCGGATTGCCCACCGCGCGCACCTTCGCGCGCAACCCTTGGGTAAAATACCCCGCGGTTGAAGGCCAGCTCGTGAAAACCACCTCGGCTCTCCCGGCATTCAGCCGCGTCGCCAGCCCCGGGCTCGCGTCGGACTCGTGCGTGGCGTAAGGGATCCTCAGCGCCGCGGCGGCCCTGCAGGGAGGCACGCTCACATACCCTCCCTTCGAAAAGAGAAAGGCGGGCGCAAGCTCGCGCAGAATCCTTAGCGCGGCCAGGTAGCCCGCCAGTACGCGGAACGCATCCGCGACATTTTCCGCCGACAGGCTCCGGCGCAGCTTTCCCGAAGGTATGGCGCGGTATTCCACCCCGTGACCGCAGGCTTCCACCGCCGCGCGGTCGGAATCCTTGGCCGAACCGATCCAGACGATCCGGCCCGGGAATCCGCGCGCTCGCAGCTCTCCTATCACCGCGAGCCCGGGGTATATGTGGCCGCCGGTTCCCCCTCCGGTGAACGCGAGCGCGGCGCCGCCTGCGGGCACAGCCATCGATCAGGCTCCCAGCCCGACGGCGGCCGCGAACGCGGCCAGCAGCGGATCATCCTTCGCGCCCGAGAGCACCTTGCCCGCAAGCACCTTGCCCAGCTGCACGCCCTCCTGGTCGAAGGAATTCACGTTCCACACAAACCCCTGGAACATCACCTTGTTTTCGAAGTGCGCCAGGAGCGCGCCAAGGCTGCGCGGCTCCAGCCGGTCCCCGAAGATCAGGGTCGAGGGGCGCATGCCCGCGAAGCGCTTGTTGGAGTTCTGGTCGTCCTTGCCGCGCGCGAAGGCCACGATCTGAGCTGCCAGGTTGGCCAGCAACTTCTGCCGCGAGTTCGAGCCGCCGGATTCCACGTCGGCCGAAAGCTGGTTGTGCGCGAAGCCGATGAACTGCAGCGGCACGATGTCGGTTCCCTGGTGCAGCAGCTGGTAGAAGGAGTGCTGGCCGTTGGTGCCCGGTTCGCCGAAGACCACCGGGCCCGTCGCGTAGGACAGCGGGGCGCCGTCGCGGTTCACGGATTTTCCGTTGGATTCCATATCCAGCTGCTGCAGGTGCGCCGGAAAGCGCGAGAGCGGTTCCGCGTAGGGCAGCACGGCGGTAAAGGGCATCCCGAGCACGTTGCGCTCGTACACGCCGATCATCGCGTCCAGCAAGGTCGCGTTCTTGCGGATGTCCGGCTCCATGGCCGCCAGGTCGGCGGCGTGCGCGCCCTGCAGGAATTCCCTGAATGCTTCCGGCCCGAAGGCGAGCGACAGGATCACGCCGCCCACCGCGCTCGAGGTCGAATAGCGCCCGCCGATAAAGTCGTCTATGTAGAAGCTGGCCAGGTACTCCGGATTGTTGGCCAGGGGGCTGGTCTGGCTGGTAACCGCGACCATGTGCCTGCGTGGGTCCAGGCCGGCGGCGCGCAGGCGTTCGCGCACCAGGGTTTCGTTGGCCAGGGTTTCCTGGGTGGTGCCGCTCTTGGATACCAGCACGAACAGGGTGGTTTCCAGGTCGAGGCGCGCCAGGGTCGCGTCGGCGTCGTCCGGATCCACGTTGGATATGAAGGCCGCCGACATCCTGCGGCGGCGGTGCTTTTCGGCCCAGCGCTCCAGCGCGATATAGCAGGCGCGGGGGCCAAGATCGGAACCGCCGATGCCGATCTGCACCGCCGTCCTGAAGGTCTTGCCGGTGCTGCCCGCGATGATGCCCGCGTGCACGTCCTCGGCGAATTTCGCCGCCTTCACGCGCTCGCCCTCGTAGAACTCGCGAAGGTTCCTGCCTTCGAACGACACCGCGTCCCCGAGCTGCCCGCGCGCCAGATGGTGCAGCACCATGCGGTTTTCCCCGGTGTTCATCACCGCGCCCGAGGCGAGCTTCCGGAATTTATCGATCAGCTGCTGTTCGGCCGCCAGGGCGCCCAGCGAATCCAGGGTCGAGGAGGTGATCGGCGCGGCTGCCCAGTGGTAGCGCAGGCCCTCGGCAAGCGGAACCGCGCATTCGCGCACCCTGGCCTCGGTCAGGAGGCTTGCGTACACGGCGGGAGCGAGGGGGTGCAGGGTTCCGTACGAGGCGCAGGCGTCGAGATTCTTGAACGCGGTCATGGTACCTCCCCGTGGCGATCCGTTTCATTTCGAAACGCCGTCTTGTTCGAATTTTACCCAAATTCTAGCCTCCGGCGCGACGCCCTTCAAGCATCGCCGCAGATTCCCCCGGAGCTCGCGCCAGCCATACCCGTCCTTTCCACGGAAACCTGGCTCCCTCGACCAATAAACCCTCGCGACGCGCCGCGGCGATCAGCATGCGCAGTTCGCGCCCGCTCCAGTCCGCCAGCACCCCGGATCCCGCGCAGGCCGGCGGGTCCGAGCCATCCCCGCCGCCACCGCCGCCTGCGCCGCCAGTACCGCCTGAACCCAGCAACCGCACCGCGCCATCACGGCCGAAGCGCTTGCCGTTCTCGCCAAAAAACCGCGCCAGCTCCGCAAATCCCTCGGGCTGCGTCTCAGAAGAACCGTCGCATACGTCGCATCCCGAACAGGCCGGCAGCTCCATGGAGCCCATGCAGCGTAAAAGGTACTCGCGCCTGCATCCCGGATGGCGCGCGTATGCGTGCAGGGCAGCCTTGCGCGCCGCCTGCAGACGCGCCACCTCATCCACCTGATCCGCTTCATCCGCATCATTTTCCTTATCCCGAGGCGCGCCGGCCTCCTCGATCCGCGCCGCCTTTTCCTCGCCCATCCCCATCAGCAACACCGCCCGGGAAGCGCCACCATCGCGCCCGGCCCTCCCAGCCTCCTGAAGGTACGCCTCTACCGATGCCGCGGGCCCGTAATGCACGACGCTGCGTATGTCTTTCTTGTCCACCCCCATGCCGTAGGCGCAGGTGCTCACGAGAACCCCGCCGGTACTGGCCATGAACCACTCCTCGATCCCGGTTTTTTCGGGCTTTTCCAGGCCCGCATGGTAAAACCGGGTATCCAGGCCGAGTTTGAGCGCGATGCGCTCGGCGACGATCTGCACCCCATCGCGCGAGGCGCAGAAGACGATCAGGGGTTTGCGCATCGAGGCGACCAGGCTCAGGAGCCTGCGTTCGGGGCAGGGACTGCGGATCACCGCATAGTGGATGTTCGGACGGTCCGGCACCGCCTGGATGAGGGTCGGTTCCTGCCCCGAAAACACGACGCGGGCGATGTCCGCGGCTATTTCGGGGCTCGCGGTTGCAGTGAAGGCGCTCAGGGCGGGAGGGTCGATGGCGCGCACGATGCGTCCGATTTCAAGGTACGAGGGGCGGAACGTGCGCCCCCACTCGCTGACGCAGTGCGCCTCGTCTATGGCGATGTGCGATACCTTTACCGAAGCGAACAGCGACAACAGGCGCGGCGTGGCCAGGATTTCCGGATTGGCTATGGCGATTTTAGCCCCGTTCCGCAAGGCGGCCTCCTGCGCCCGACGTTCGGCTTCGTCCATGCCGCCGCGGAACAGCACGTTCGGTACGCCGCAGGCGTCAAGCCTGCGCCTCTGGTCCTGCATCAGGGCCAGAAGAGGATAGATGACCAGCGTGACGCCCGGCGCCATAAGCGCGGGCAACTGGAAGCAGAGCGACTTTCCGAATCCCGTGGGCAGCAGCACCAGTTGCTTCAGCGGCGGATGCTCCGGACCCTCGGGGCCGCTGTCCCCGACGGTCGCGTCGATGATGTTGCCGACGACGATCCGCTGCAGCGGAAACAGATAGGGTACGCCGAACCGTTCTTTCGCCAGGCGGGCGACCGGATCGTCTCCGCCTGCCGTGTCATCGGAAAAGAGTCCTTCCATGCACGTATATCGCGCGCGCAGGCCTTCGATGATTCAATCCAGGCGCGAAGAAAGCATCGTTCCGGGTGCGGGGTTCACACGCCCGTGCGCGGGCAGATCTTCTCCAGCGGGCAGGTCCCGGGCGCGGTCAGGCAGGCGGGTTTGCGCGCGATGCAGGTGAATTTGCCGTGCCGGTTCAGCGCGTGCGAAAAGGCGGTGTGGCGCTCGCTTTCCAGATTGTCCGCGATGATGCGCTCCACCAGCCCGGGATCGCGCAGCTTCGATATGCCGAGCCGTTCGGCCACGCGCAGGACGTGCGTGTCCACGATGATGCCCGGCAGGCCGAAGCAGGACGAAAGCACCAGGTTGGCGGTCTTGCGCCCCACGCCGGGCAGTTCCAGCATCGCCTCCATGGTGTTGGGCACCTGGCCACCGTATCGCTGGTCGATGATCGCCGCGGTCATGACCAGATGCCGCGCCTTGGTGCGGAAAAAGCCGATGCTGCGGATCAGCTCCTCGACCTCGGCCACATCGGCGGCGGCCATCGCGCGCGCATCCGGAAAGCGGGCGAACAGCGCGGGCGTCACCTTGTTCACCTGGTCGTCGGTGGTTTGCGCGCTCATGATGACCGAGCAGAGGAGTTCGAAGGGCGAGCGGTAGTGGAGCAGGGGGGTGGCCTCGGGCCAGAGCGGAACTAGTACCCGGAAGATTGTTGCAAGGTATTCGCGCATGGCGGATGCGAGTATAGGGGCGGGCGGACGGTCCGTCAAACTCCCGCGCCGCCTGATGCCTGCGACGCCTGACGCCTGCGACGCCTGACGCCTGCCTCCAAACTTGACCGGA
>CAYRXK010000005.1:23337-32357 GCA_964428265.1 uncultured Treponemataceae bacterium | reverse complement strand
GCCTGCGACGCCTGACGCCTGCGACGCCTGACGCCTGCCTCCAAACTTGACCGGAGCGGTCCTGGTCGGATACCATCATGCGAAACGCCGTCACGGCGGGGAGGATCATACATGAATCCGGCTTCTCTCAAGGGTCGTTCGCTGCTCACCTGGATCGATTACACGTCCGAGGAAATCCGCTACTTCCTGGAACTCTCCAAGAAGGTGAAGGAAGAATCCAAGAAGGGCACGGTCAAGCAGCGTTTCAAGGGCAAGACCATCGCCCTCCTGTTCGAGAAGCGTTCCACCCGCACGCGAGCCGCGTTCGAAACCGCCTTCGGCGAGGAGGGCGGGCACCCCGTATTCCTGTCCAACCAGGATATCCAGCTCGGATCCAAGGAATCGATCGAGGACACCGCCCGCGTCCTGGGGCGCATGTTCAACGCCATACAATTCCGCGGTTTCAAGCAGGCCCATGTCGAAATCCTTGCAAAGTACTCGGGCGTTCCGGTGTACAACGGCCTGACCGACCGCTATCACCCCACCCAGGCGCTCGCCGACCTGCAGACGATCGAGGAGGAATTCGGCTCCTGCAAGGGCCGCACCCTCTGCTATGTAGGCGACGGCCGCAACAATGTCGCCAACTCCCTCATGATCATCGCCGCCAAGATGGGCATGAATTTCACGGTGGTCTCGCCCGAATCCCTCTGGCCGGACGAGGAAATCCGCGCCGTCTGCGCAGGCTTCGCCAAGGAATCCGGCGCCGTCATCACGGTTACCGCCGATCCCGCGCAGGGCGTCAAGGGCGCCGACGCCATTTACACCGACGTCTGGGTCTCCATGGGAGAGGAAGCGCTCAAGGCCGAGCGCGTAAAGCTGCTGTCGCCCTACCAGGTCAACGCCGAGCTCATGCAGGCCACCGGCAATCCCAAGTGCATCTTCATGCACTGCCTGCCGGCCGTGAAGGGCGAGGAAGTCACCTTCGACGTTATAGAAGGCCCGCAGTCCCGCGTGTTCGACGAGGCCGAGAACCGCAAGCACACGATCAAGGCGATCATGCTCGCCACGATCCGCTGAGCGGGCGGGGAGACGGACAGCCGACGATGATCGACGTTCCGCGGGGCATCCTCCACTTCATAGACAGCCACGACTGTTTCTACGTGCTCGGACACAAGGAGCCCGACGGCGACTGCGTCGGCTCCCAGCTCGCCCTGGGCCTCTTCCTGAAGTCCCTGGGCAAGCGCGTGCACGTGCTGTCGTCGGGCCCCTTCACGAGGACCGAGATTCTCGGCTACGAACACCGATTCAAGAAGCAGGCCCCGCCGGAGCGCGATTTCGAGCGCACGGCCGCCTTCGTGCTGGACTGCTCCACCATGTCGCGCATCGGCGACGTGCAGGAAAGCATGCCGCCGGTGCCGGTATCCTTCATCGACCATCACGCGTCGTCCACGCCGCCGGGCATGTGGGATTACCTCGATCCCTCCGCTCCGGCGGTAACCCTGCTGGTATTCAGGCTCATGGAAGTTCTGGGCCACTCGCCAACGAGGGAGGAAGCCGAACTCCTGTTTTTCGGCCTCTGCACCGACACCGGCTTTTTCCGCCACCTGGACGAGCAGGGCGGCGACTGCCTGCGCATCGCCGGCGCCCTGGTCGACGCAGGCGCGCACCCGAAGCGCACCTTCAACCAGATGAACGGCGGCAAATCGCTGTTCTCGCGCAAGCTGATGGGCGAAACCCTGATGCGCACCGAACCGTACTACGACGGTCGCCTCCTGGTTTCCTACATCACGCTGGAAGACCAGCGCCGCTACGGCATGGCGTCGCGCGATTCGGACATGCTCTATCAGCTCCTGATGGGCATTGCCGGCTGCGAGGCGGCCATGGTGGTGCGCCAGGAATCCGAAACCCAATGCACGGTGGGGTTCCGTTCCCGCGAACGGATCGATGTCGCCTCCATCGCCGCCCGATTCGGCGGGGGCGGTCACCGGCTTGCGGCGGGCCTTTCCATCAACGGCGGCATAGATCAGGTGATGGAAACACTGCTGGAAGCCTTCGCGCCAGCCTTCGACACCCTGGACAGCCTGGATCGTGACAACGGGAATTCCCGCGGCGCCTGATCCCGTCTGCCCTGCTCGCCGCACCGCTTGGCCAGGCAAGGCGATCACCTCGTATCGCTTGGGTCCGTTCGTGTCGAGGGCGAGAGGAACCTCGCCAGGCAAAGCAACAATCCTGCAGGGCCAAGTATGCGGATATCCCGAGCGCCTGCATGGTATGCCAGTGCGGGCACTTAGCCTGGCAAAGCAATCCAATTCATTCCCTCAAAACGAGTAAGACGATACTCGATTCTGCCGGCATCCAGAAGCTTCCAATGGCATGGCTCCTGCTGTTCTTATGGCAGGAGGAACCATGGATTTTTCGCCCGCTGCCCTGGAAACCGGTGCCGATCATCTGTTCGACAGGCTCTATTCAAATCCGCGCCGATATGGTTTTGCTTGCGAGGACGATGCGGCGGATGCCCTTTGCAGGTATTGGTCAAACTTCACGACTGGCACGGTTCCCGCGCCCGGCATCCCGGATCTTTCCGGAAAAGCCGGGCACAAGGCTCCGGAAAGGAACATGTACTGGATCGCGCGCAGCGTATGCAGGGCGCGCCGCCACCGGGAAGTCCGGACCGACATGGCATCGATCCATCTGGGGTGGGAGGCTCGCGAACGGCAGGATGAGTGGCTCAATCCGGCACCCCATGACACCGCGGGCATACCTGAAAAGGAAATTCCCGGTGCGGCGGACGCATTTGTCGCTTCGATACCGGCTGCCTGCATTCTCGGGCAGCTGGATACGCGTTCGCGCCGTATCCTGTTCCTCTTCCTGTCGTGCGCGCCCGAGGCCGGAGAGGCGGAAACCAGGATGGTGGCCCGTGGCCTGGGCATTCCCCTCGCCTGGCTGGATGCGCGCGCGCATGAAGCCAGAAACCAGGTGCTCGCGGAAACCGAGCGGCGTCGCCACGAAACGGAACTGCTCGCCTCGTTCTGGCAAAGTATCAGGTTTTTCGAAACGCAAGGCCAGGATGAAAGCGATCCGCTTCGCCAGGCGATGCGAGCCCAGGCCCTCGCCCGCGCACGCAGCCGCTATCAGGCCCTCAGGAACCGGCTGGTGCGAAAGCGCATCCTGGTGCCGCATTCAGCGATCGCCCGCATCCTCGGGGTGCCCAAGGGCTCGGTCGATTCGGGCATCTACTATCTGCGCGCCGCGGAGACCGGCGCCCGGGGGAACGGCTTGCGCTGCGGGTCTCCGACCGAGTAGCTTCGCGATATGGAAATTCTCGTCGCCACGAACAACATGCACAAGCTCGCGGAACTCTCGGCGCTGCTTCCGGGCCACCGGCTGGTCACGCCCGCCCAGGCGGGCTTTCCTGATTTCGATGTCGAGGAGGATGGCGAAACCTACCAGGCGAACGCGTTCAAGAAGGCGCTCGCGTTGTATGACCTGACCGGCAGGCCCTCGCTCGCCGACGACTCCGGCATATCCGTCCGCGCGCTCGGCGGGGCGCCGGGCGTCAGGTCGGCACGCTATGGTTCGCCCGACGGGGTGACGCCGCTTTCCTCTCCCGAACGGAACGAACTGCTCTTGCGGACCATGCGGGGGCAGGAAGACAGGGCTTGCGCCTTTGTCTGCTGCCTGGTGCTGCTCCACGACCGCAACCGCCACGTCGCCGTGCAGGAAACCTGCCCCGGCGTGCTCCTGGATTCGCCGCGCGGTTCAGGCGGCTTCGGGTACGACCCCGTGGTATACCTGCCCGAATTCGGCAGGACGGTGGCCGAACTTTCGGAAACCGAAAAGAACGCGGTTTCGCACCGGGGCAGGGCGGCGAAGGCGCTCGCGCGCATCCTGGGCTAGACCGTCCGCTGCGCGAGTCCGGACACGGCTCAAGCCCGCCTTGCGCAAACCTGCCAGCAACCGTCCGCTGCGCGAGTCCGGACACGGCCAGTCGCAAAAAAAGAGGCCGCCCGCCATGGCGGACAGCCTCTCCGTGCAGCGCCGGCCCCTGGCCGGCACCTGTGGTTCGCGCTTACTTCTCTTCCGCGGCCTTGATGCCGTACTTGCGGTTGAAGCGCTCGATGCGCCCCGCGGTGTCCACGAGCTTCTGCTTGCCGGTAAAGAAGGGGTGGCAGGCGGAGCAAATTTCCACCTGGATGTTCTTTACCGTCGAACGGGTCTCGATGACATTGCCGCAGGCGCAGGTGATGGTCGTCATCTCGTACTTGGGATGGATTCCCGCTTTCATGGTCGACTCCTTCACTGCCTGCCGTCGTAGCATGCCTGATAACCGGCTATGTTGACGGTGTGTTCATGGATTTCAGGAACGCGTCATTATTCTTGGATTTCATCATCCTGTCAATCAGGAGCTCGATGATCTCCACATCGTCCATCGGGTTTATGACCTTGCGCAGCACCCAGATTTTCTGCAGCTCCTCTTCGGTCAGCAGCAATTCCTCCTTGCGGGTGCCGGATTTCTTGATGTTGATGGCCGGGAAGGTGCGCCGGTCGGAAAGCCTGCGGTCAAGGTTGATTTCCATGTTGCCGGTGCCCTTGAATTCCTCGAAGATCACTTCGTCCATGCGCGATCCGGTGTCGATCAGCGCGGTGGCGATGATGGTCAGCGAGCCGCCCTGTTCGATGTTGCGCGCCGCGCCGAAAAAGCGCTTGGGCTTGTGCAGGGCGTTGGAATCCACGCCGCCCGACAGGATCTTGCCGGAGGTGGGCACGGTCTGGTTGTAGGCGCGGGCCAGGCGGGTGATCGAATCCAGCAGGATCACCACGTCCTTGCCGTGCTCCACGAGGCGCTTGGCCTTTTCCAGCACCATCTCGGCCACCTGCACGTGCCGCGTCGCCTGCTCGTCGAAGGTGGATGAGATGACCTCGGCTTTGACGGTACGCTCCATGTCGGTCACTTCCTCGGGGCGCTCGTCGATCAGGAGGACGATGAGGTACACCTCGGGGTGGTTGGCGGTGATCGAGTTGGCGATCTTCTGCAGCAGGATGGTCTTGCCCGTCTTGGGGGGCGACACCACCAGGGCGCGCTGGCCCTTGCCGATGGGGCAGAACAGGTTGATGATCCTCGACGAGATTTCCTTGGTTTCGGTTTCCAGGTTGAGGCGCGTGTTCGGGTACAGGGGGGTCAGGTTCTCGAAGGGGATGCGGTTCTGCGCCACCGCCGGCTCGTCGTAGTTCACCTGTTCAACGCGCAGCATGGCGAAGAAGCGCTCTCCCTCCTTCGGGCTGCGGATCTGGCCGTACACGGTGTCGCCGGTCTTCAGGTTGAACAGCCTGATCTGCGAGGGCGAGATGTAGATGTCGTCGGTGCCGGGCAGGTAGGAATTCTGCGGCGAACGCAGGAATCCGTAGCCGTCGGGCAGGATTTCCAGCGAGCCGTAGGCGTAGATGATGCCGCCGCGCTCGGTGTGCGCCTTCAGGATGTAGAAAATGAGTTCCTGCTTCTTGAAGGAAATCATCTCCTCGTGGTTGATGCCGTATTTGCCGCCCAGGTCGCGGAGTTCCTTCAGCCCCATCTCGGTCAGGTCGTTGATGGACAGGCGCGATCGTTCGCCGGATTCGGCCTTGCCGGAACCGTTGCCGCCCTGCGCGCCCGGCTGGCCGGCCTGCGCCGCTTGCGCGGCCGCATCCGTCCGCTCCAGAGTCTCCTGGCGACGGATAAAACCGTTGGCGTTGTCTCGTTCCTCCGCCTTGGGCAGGGAACCATGGTACCCGTACCCATAGCCATTGCCGCTCTGGCTCTGGCCCTGGGTCGAGCCCAGGTTGGAAGAGCCCGCGGTGGAGGCTGCCGGTGCACCCTGGAGAGCAAGCATGGCCGAGCCGCCCTGGCCGCCTACGCCACCCTGGCCACCCTGGCCACCACCCGAAGCCGTCTTGCGCTTCATCCGGATCTTCGCGGGGTTTTTGGCATCATGATCGCGCCGTGAACCGGTAAATTGCCCGTGGTCAGCGGCGGATTCGACAGGGGAGTCGCCATCCGGAGCCAGGGCATGGCTTCCGAATTCCCTTCGGACGATCGGCGCTTCATACGGAGTTTCCGCTGCAGTTTCAGTAATAGGAGCTGCGGCCTGGTCAGAAGCTGCATCCGGGATCGGCACGGCATCCGGGATCGGCGCGGCTTCCGGAGTCCCCCCGGAATCGACGCCGAGTTCGGCCTGGGCTGCCGATGCTTTCTGCAGGATGCCTCTGGGTCTCCGGATCAATGCCATGAAACTCTCCGTTCGTCTCGACCGGGTATGCGCGGGAAACGGTCCGCGTCAAAACGCGGCCGTTCCTCATCGTCGTGGTGTCGTTGGATTCGTGTGTAAGCGTCCGCTCCGTTCAGGCGAACGTCGTGTCCGGATGCGGGATGGTCTCTTTGGGGGCTCGTCCCGGATCGTGCCGCTTCCGCGTGGGATCGGCCATCACGCTTGAAATATAGACCCGCCGCCAGCGTCTGTCAATCGGCGGTTCCGGGATCACCGATCGTACAGGCGCATTCGATCCTGCACCCGTGCATCAGCCGCAACGACGCGGCATGGACCGTGCCCTGCAGTTCGGCCGTCGGTTCCGCACGCACCGGCCCGCTGCATCGTATCGGCCCGCTGACCGTGCCGGCAACCTCCAGCGACGACACCTGCATACTGTCGACCGTGCAGCGCGCCCCGCGGTCGACCCGCAAATCGCCCGAATCTTCTATGCGTCCCGAAAAGGAGCCGCGCATGCGCAGCGACCCGGTAAAGCGCAACATGCCCTCGAGCTCGGTCGAAGCGCCGAGCGTGGTGTCGTGGAGCACGGGGCGGGGGCGTGATTTGAATATCGGCATGGCGCTGCGTCTCCGCTCGTTCGTCAGTTTCCGGCTTTGCCGGTACCCCGATGCCTGAGCGCATGCAGATCGGTGTCGCCCGAGCGGAGTTGTTCCGCTTCGGCCTTCAGCGGAGCGATGACTTCGTCCAGTTCCGCCAATTTGCGCAGTGCCGAGGATACTTCGCGGTGCGTGCGTTCGATGAACGGCGCGGCTTCGGAGCAGACGGGCAGGAGTTCGCTGGCCTGCGCGTTCAGCCCCATGAGCGGCACTTTAAGTTCCGCGGCGAACGAGAGCATGCGCGAAATGATTTCGTCGGTGATGCGGATGCGCTCCTCGCGCCGTTCGATCTGGCCGACCAGTTCGCGCGTACGGAGCAGGACCCGGATTCGGGCCAGCACCTCGCTGAAGTGGAACGGTTTGGTGATGTAATCGTCCGCCCCGAGTTCCAGCCCCTCGACCTTGTCCTTCACGTCGTCCATCGCGGAGAACATGATGATGGGCACGTCCGCCAGGTCGGGCCACAGGTCGCCCGAGCGGACCTTGCGCGTGATGTCCCAGCCGGACACCTTGGGCAGGACATTGTCTATGATCATGAGGTCGGGCTTCCAGGTTCCGAGAATTTCGAGCGCGTCGGCCCCGTTCGCGGCGGCCCGGACCTCGAATCCGAGCTTGCCGAGCATGACCTCGAAGAATTCGAGGGTCATGGCTTCGTCGTCGGCGATGAGGATCCTTTTTCTGCCGTCGTTTGATTGCATCGGTTCATTGTCCCATGTCACGGGGGGCTTGTCAACGAAAAGGGCTCCTCCGGCAAGCCGGGGAGCCCTTGGTGCCGTGGCCGTCTAACGCGGCCCAGGCGGCATGATCAGTCTTCTTGTTCCGACGAGGCGGCGGAGCGCGGGCCGGCGGCGCCCTGGATGTCGCGCAGGCCCCAGGCGGATTTCTTGAGTTCGCGGCCCGGGCGGAACCCGGCGACGCCGTGATCCTCGACCGAGACGATTTCACCGGTCTTGGGGTTGCGGGCCCGTGACCTTCCCTTGCGGAGCTTGACTTCGAAGGTCCCGAATCCGCGCAGTTCGACCGTCTTGCCGCCAAGGATGGCCGACTTGATTTCCTCGAACAGGGTGTCGATCAGGAGGTGGATTTCCTTGCGGTTGGTCTTGCTTGCGGGAGGAAGAGAACTATAAAGGGCCTCGATCAGTTCGGCCTTGGTCACCTTGCCAGCCATGCCGCGTCACTCCCGTTATGTTGTGATGAAACGGCTCCCGCGGGGAGCCGTTCTGCACGCGTCCGTTCTCAGGCGCCGAGCCTGTTGACGAACTTCTGCATCCGCGACTTCTTGCGGGCCGCGGCGTTCTTCTTGACGATTCCCTTGCGGGCGGCCGTATCGATCCGCTTGATCATTTCGCGCAGGGCCGCTTCGGCGGCTGCCTTGTTCTTGCCCTGGCCGGCGCTGATGACGGTTTTCGCGGCGCTGCGGATGGAGCTCTTGGCGCTCTTGTTGCGGAGGCGGCGCTTTTCGTCCTGCCGCTGGCGTTTTTCTGCAGAAAGGTTCTTGCTGCTCAAGGGAAATCCTCCCAAAGTACATTGCCCGGAACGAAATGCCGGGATCGCGTGCTGAATCGTAGCCTGAAGGCGATCGAGGTAGAAAGCTACCAGAGCGCCGGATTCATGTCAATATGCGCGCATCCACTTCCGCATCGATGACTGTGCATAGTATAAGGAATTACCAAGGGAGCACCATGCGGAACGCCTTTATTGTAATGCTTATCCTCGCGGGATTCAGTTGGTATGACCTGCGCTATACCATCACCCGCGCCCTGAAGCCCCGCGCACGCGCGATGGCCGAATGCCTCAAGTACGAACAACGGGCCATCGCGCTGATTTTCGCGGCATTCAGCGCCTATCGGGGCTTCAGGCCCGTCGTGCGCAACCGGATCGGCGAATCCCTGCCCGAACGCTACCTCGTCATAGCCAACCACCAGAGCCTGATCGATATCCCCATCATCATGCACCACATGCCGGGCCCGGCTCCCGGCAGGTTCGTCGCCAAGAAGGAACTCGGTTACGGGATACCCCTGGTATCAAAGATGCTGCGCAAGAGCGGGCACTGCCTGGTGTCCCGGCACGGCGATCCCATGCAGGCCATGAAATCCATCACCGCGTACGCACGGCGGAGCAGGAAGGACGGAACCATCCCCGT
>CAYRXK010000005.1:13446-23237 GCA_964428265.1 uncultured Treponemataceae bacterium | reverse complement strand
CGGCTGATCGCCGAGTCGCTCGATCGCCTGCGCAAAGGGGCATGACGGCAAAAAGGCCACCCCGCGGGGTGGCCTTTTTTTGCGCGCTATCTGGCCGCGATCAGTTGAAATCGCTGGGGCGGCGTTCCGTGCGCTTGCACTTCTCGCACTCGGCGACGTTGTGGACTTTGCCGTTGTCGAAAAGGGTCTTCATCTTCACTTCGCCGCCGCAAGGGCAGTAGAAGCGGTGCGTGGTGCTGGACGTACGAGAGTTCTTCGATACCTGTGCCATGGCTCGCTCCTTGAATACCGCGTAAAGATATAGGGCAGGCCGCGCTTTGTCAATGAACCCCCCGGAGGACTGTCAAACCCCCTGAGGGCATGCGCATGCGCCGCGGCGCCGTATCTCCGGATCTCCGAGGCTCCGGATGATCCGGCGGGACGATTCCGCGCGCGCGGGAATAAAAAAAAGCCGCCGGGTAAGGAGGAGTACCCGGCGGCCACGCGCAGTGGAGAAACATGAAAGGCGAATCGTCAGTCGCCCTGCATCTATAATAATATCGCCATGGCCCGCGGGTTACAAAGCCGCGGGGGAAATTTCCCGTTTTTTTTACTGACGGTTCGCGATCCTGGCCAGACTCGCTATCAGGCCCTCGATTTCACCCAGGATGCCCCCCAGGAAGCCGCGATCTCCGGCCGACTGCCGAAGGTCGCGCGCGGCGTCGGCGATGGATTGGGAAATGCCGTATTTTCTCTTGAGGTCATCCCATCGCTGAACCAGAAAAAGGTAGAGGTCCGACTCGGTGCGTCCCGGGAAGGCGCGCAGGAGCCCTTCCTCGCCGATCGCCAGGATGACCGGCGTGTACACCTCGCCATGCCAGGAGAACAGAGCCTCGCGGAAGGGAATCTCATCCTTCCTGTTCTGGTTGATGAAATACTTGTGCACGCGCACGTGTTCCTCGATCAGTTCGTAGCGGCCGGGCTCGGAAAAATCCAGGCTCGTGTCGCCGGTAACCCGTTCGTAGTCGGTGCGCTCGATGAAGGCGCGTCGCTCGAAGGCGAGCACCTCGCGCTTCAAATCCTCGATGCCCATGCCGGGTTCTATGCCCAGCGCGGATTCGAGCACGGTGACTTCGGCGTCGATGAATTGCTGGCCTTTCATCCGGGCCACCGAGATGCGGTGATTGCCGTCGCGCACGAAGTACGCGCCGCCCAGCAGGTACAGCTGCACCGGAGGCAGGAGCACGTCGTCGTAGTAGGCGGTGTCCACGCTCGCCCAGCGGGATTTGAGGTGTTCCTTGCGCGGCAGGAAGCTCCGGTCGAAATCCCGGTAGCGGCCTTCGCTGCCGACGATGCGGTCGATCGGCACCACCTCGATCCCCCCGAAGCGCTGCGATGCGGGTTTCAACAGGCGTTTGGCATCTTCGAACGACATCAAACCGTCGTGCGAGAGGGTCAGGAAGGAGGCGATCCGCGACAGGGTTTCGCGCAGCCGGGCCTTGCCGAAATCCGAGTACGCCTGCGAACGGTTGAATTCGTTCATGGCGATCGGGTTTCCATTTCGAGGACGCGATGGCCGTAGACGTTCACCACCAGGGTGGAGCCTTCGCGCCATTCGCGCAGGGCCTGGATATCGTAGAGGTGGACATGGCCGTGCACGAAGTAGCGTGGGCGGACCAGTCGGATCAGCCAGCGGAAGGCCGAAAAGCCTCGGTGCGGCATGTCTTCGGCGTCGTGGATGCCGCGGGGAGGGGCGTGGGTGAGGATGATGTCGGCGCCGCGACCGCGCAGGAGGCGGCCTGCGAGCAGGGCGGGCAGCAGCGGCAGGAGGCGCAGCGTCATCGATGCATCGCTGAACTGGTTCGGCCCGAGATTGTAGCGCATGCAGCCGGGAATGCCGAGGATGCGCAGGCCCGCTTCCTTGCGCAGGCCGAAGTGCAGGCGTCCGGTGGCGCAGCTGCCGTCGCCGCCGAGATTGCCGGTATCGCCGAACCCGCCAGAATTCCGGGAATCGCGTCCGGCGCCCGGTTCGGAGTCGTGGTTGCCGGCTACGGAGACCATCGGCCTGTTCAGCATCGACGTGATGAAGGTGAGGTACTGGTCCGGCAGGTCGCCCGCGGAGAGGATCAGGTCGATGTCGGGAAACCGTTCGCGTATGCCGGCCGAATATACCAGGAGGTCCACTTCGTCGGCGACGCAGAGGATTTTCACGATTCCGCCCCGGAAAGGTCCGGGTTCGCAGGGCTGGCGGTCCCGGCAGGGACTGGAATCCTGCCGACCATCCGGTACAGGCGGTCGCGGTCGAAGCGCACCCAGACGGGGCGGCCATGGGGACAGCGCGGCTGGGGCAGGCGCAGGGCGCGTGCGATCAGGTCGATGGCCGCGGCCGGATCGAGGCTGTCGCCGTCCTTGACGGCGGCCTTGCAGGCGATGGTCGCGAGCACATGGTCGCCGGGCTCGCCGAACCCTTCGTGCAGGGCTTCGGCAAGGGCGGAAATCGCCTTTTCTCCCAGGAGGGCGGGCACCTCCTGAACCAGCCATCCGTCGCCCGAGGCTTCGAACCGGTAGCCGGCCCGTTCCAGGTCGGCGCGCGCCGCGTCAAAGCCGTCTCGGGCATCGGGTCCGAGCTCGTCCAGCGCCAGGGGCACCAGAAGGCTCTGCCCGGTCGCGCCCCTGGACTTCAGATCGTCGTACAGGATGCGTTCGTGCGCCGCGTGCTGGTCAAGGATATAGAGGGATTCGTCCATCTCGAACACGAGGAAGGGGCCGAACGCCTGGCCCAGGTAGCGGAAGCCATGGCCTGGCGCCGCAGCCGGCAGGGGATCCAGGCCCCGGAAGCTGTCCAGCGGGGGGAGGGTCGAGGGAGCGGGGGCGGATCGACCAGGGTTTGGAAAAGCCGGGCTTGATGAAGCCAGGCTTGAAAAAGCCAGGCTTGATAAAGCCTGAGCTCCTGCGGGGCCGGCGCGGTACGCGGGTTCGGGTTGCGCGGCGAGATAGCGATCTTCGCGGGGGGCCGCCGTGGCGCCGAGGTCCAGACCTGCCTGGTAGGGCATTTCGTAAGCCGCGCCGGGCGTGGGTGTCGAGGTGGACAAGGCTTCGCGTAGGGCGGCGAGCACAGCTGACTTCAGGACTTCGGGGCGTTTCAGGCGCACTTCGCGCTTGGCCGGGTGGATGTTGAAATCGGCGTCCGCGGGGTCCACTTCCGCGAACAGGAAGACGCAGGGGTGGGCGCCCCCCGGAAGCCAGGGCGCGTAGGCGTACTCCAGCACGCTCGCAAGGCCCCACTCGGGTACCCTGCGTCGGTTCACGAACACCTGCACCTGGCGGCGGTCCCGCCGCGCGAAGGCAGGCGACGCGTACACGAGGGAACCGGAAAACCCCTGGCCTTCGAACCGGGCGGTCTGCAAGATGCCTGCGCGCAGTTCGGGGTACAGGGCAAGTATGCGGCGGGCTGGATCGTCGGCGGGCAGGCTTTCCGCCTGCGCGCCGGACTGCCAGCGGAAAGCGATCGCGGGATGCGCGGCAGCCCGTTCGGCGAAAACCTGGCGGCAGAGCGCGGCTTCGGACTGCGGGCGTTTGAGGAACTGGCGGCGCGCCGGATACCGTTCGAACAGCGCCGTGACGGTCACGGTCGTGCCGGTCGGAGCGGCCGCCGGCTGCAGCGATGACTCGACTCCCGGACCGCAGACAAGCCTGCCGCCGGCCCGATCCTCCGGGCGGCGTGTCAGGATCTCCAGCCGGGCGGTGGCGGCTATGGATGCCAGCGCCTCGCCCCGGAACCCCAGGGTGCGGGCGGTCAGCAGATCGTCGGCGCTTTCTATCTTGCTGGTGGCGTGCGGCTTCACGGACAGCGCGAGGTCGTCGGCCGACATGCCCGAGCCGTCGTCGCCCACAGAAATCAGGGCGATGCCGCCCCCCTCGATCCTGACGGCCACCTGCGAGGCGCCAGAGTCGATCGCGTTGTCAAGAAGCTCGCGCAGCGCCGACGCCGGCCGGTCGATCACCTCGCCGGCGGCGATCAGGCGCGCGGTTTCGGGCGGAAGGATGCGGATGCGCCGGTCCGCGTCGCCGCCCGCCGTCCTTCCGTCCATGCGGGGATCAGAACCTCAGCCGCGTCTCGATCGAGACGGCCGGATAGATCACCGGCTGCCCGGTGACCGCGTCGTACTTCACCGCGCCTGCGGCGTCGCGCTCGGGCACCGTCTGGAACACCGCAGCGATCGCGATGTTGGGCGAACCCGGCACCGGGGCGATCAGCTCGCCGTAGAACACCGAGTCGGCGTCGAAGAAGCGGAAGGTGCCCGCCGAAATGGAAGAAACCAGGTTGCGCTTGTCGTAGCCGATGGCGCCCGACAGGTCCAGCACCGGAATCAGGCCTTTCTTGACCACCAGCCGAGCGTGCAGCTCGTCGTCGTCGGACAGGGGCGAGGCGGCTCCGGCCGACCAGGGCCACAGGTAGCCGGCGACCAGGGCAAGCTTTTCGCCGAACAGGTTGAACCCGGCCTCGCCGTAGACGCCCATGGTGTTGCCCATGCCCGCGAAGGAATTGCGGCCATCCAGGTAGGACAGGTAGTCCTTGACGTAGGCGGCGCGCTGCCGGTCGTAGATCGCGTCGTAGAAGGCGGGCCTGAAGATGCCGGTCTGGTAGCGGTACTCCAGCCGCCAGTCGATGAAGGTAACGTTGCCCATCAGGCCGGTGGCCGCGCCCCAGTTGGTCAAACCCGACCCCAGGATGAAGTCGGTCTGCAGGCCGGAGGCGATCGGGGCTGTGTTCACGGGGCTTGCGAAGCCTTCGCGTATCCAGGGCAGGGTGGCGCCGGCGTCGGCGAAGGCGCGCACCGAAAGGATGCCGTTGGAGGGAATGATCGGCATGTCCAGGTCAAGCGCGCCGGAGGCGAACATGAAGTTGTCGACCACCGGGGTCCAGGCATACGTGGTGTCGGAGGCCAGTTCGAGGCCGGGCTTCATGTCCACCACGCCGGAAACGCCCAGCGCCAGGCCCGACTTGGGTATGGGTCTGAAATACAGCCGTCCGCCTGCCACCTGGGTGCCGGGCAGGTCGTTCACCAGCGCCTCGAACCCGAGGCGTCCGAAGTCGTAGCCGATATTCAGGCCCGTGCGGCGCACCGCCGGGAATTCGGTGTCGTTGCGGTAGTCGCGCATGATCAGGCCATGGCCGATGGTCAGGCCCTTCAGGTTGCCCACCTTGAAGAAGAACTTGTCCTTCAGTTGCTCGCCGTACTCGACATATTTGATCTTCAGCACCAGGTCCTGCGCGGCGTCGGCCAGGGCGCCTGGCACGTCGGAAGACCATTTTGCCCCGCCGAAGTCCCATTCGTTGTTGCCGGCGGGCTTGTACCAAGTGTCCGGGTTGAAGAGGTCGGTGTCGTAGATGACCGGCAGGTACAGGCCGAACTTGAGCCTTCCGATCCGGGCCTCGGGCGTCAGGACCACCTTGGAGTAGGACCTGCCGTCTATGGTGACCGAGCCGATTTCCAGTGCCAGGGCTTCGCGCAGCTTGTCCATGATGCCGCCGCCCTGGGCGAAGGCGGGCGCGGCGAGCGCAGCCATGAGAAGGAGTGCGGCGATCGCGCGGATCGCGCTGCGGGATGTGTATCGTTTCATCGCATACCTCCGGTCGGCCATCAGAGCCCGACGCTCGCGGAAAGGCTGGATCGGACGTCGAAGGCGCCGCCTGTGGAGCTGGGGACCCAGATGTAGTCGTAGGTGAGGGTAAGCACCGTGGCGCCTGTCTTGTAGTGCACGTTCATGCGGATCGAGGCGTCGGTGAAGTCCGTCAGGTCGGCGAAGAACGCGGCGCGCTTGCCCAGGTAGTATTTTTCGTACACGCCTTCCAGCGATAGGCCTCCGACGATGCCTTCGCCCACGAGGACGCGGCCTTTCAGGTGCGGATAGTCGGCCTGGTTGTTCGTTGGCGAGGATGGCTGGAAGGGCACGGGGCCGTCCAGCGAGGCGCCTACCTGGATTTTTTCGTTCATGACCGAAAGGCCCAGGCTGGCCAGCCAGCCGGGCACCCATGCGCCGGGCACGGTGGACTTCAGGGTGTCGAAGCGCGAGGCGCGGTACAGGTCGTAGTTCGCGTCGAAATAGGTGGGCACGAAGCCTGACTGGAAGTAGCGGCCCTGGGCTCCGTAGCGGACCAGGCCCAGCAGCTTGCCGGTTACGCCGGCCGCCGCGCCCATGGCCTCGGACTGCTCGCGCGCGCCTTCGACGAAGGCGGTCATGCTGAACACGGGCGATGCCACGAGGGGGGCGGTGATGTCGGCGCCGATTTCGTAGATCGCTTCGGCGGCGTGGCCATTGATGGTAGTGGCGCCGTAATACAGCAGGGGCTTCTGGTCGGTGACGATCGTGCCGCCGATCTGGAAGTTGCGGGCGATGAATGATTTGGATCCGCCGAGGGGTTTCAGGTACACCCGCGCGCCGACCACGTCGAGCTGCGAGAGGTTGCCCGTGAGGGCCTCGAACCCGAAATAGGGCACCTTGAAGGCCGAGCCGTCCAGGCCCACCTGCAGGCCGAAGAGCCTGAGCTTGGGCATGAAGCGGGCGTTCGAGTAGTCGCCGACGATGAAGCCGTTGCCCAGCGTCAGGTCGTTGATGGAGCCGAGCTTGGCATAGAAGGGATCCTGTCCCCGCAGGCCGTAGCGGACGTACATGATCTTGGGCAGGTAGACGTCGAGGATGGTCTGGCCCGCCTGGGGAATCCAGTCCGGTTCGTAGATTTCCACCGGCGTGGATGCGTTCGGATACAGCTTGAAGCGGAAGGTGAGGTCAAGGCCGACGCCGAGCTTTCCGAGGGCCAGGTCCGGCTGGAAACCGAGCTTGGTCCAGCTTTCGGTGATGCCGGTGGAGGGATTGGGCAAGAGGTCCGAGCCGAGGTTTACCGCCGCCTGGAAGGCGCGGCCGGCATCTCCGCCAGCAGAGCTGGAGCCCCCGGCCGGGCTGGATGTGCCCTGGGCGAAGGCGGGCAGGCTAATGATGAGCGCGAGAAGAAACACGGGGAAACGTTTGGTCACGTGCGTGCCTCCTTGCCCGCAACGCGGGCGGCAAGAACAGTATACCAAAGGTTGGCGCGGATGTGTTCAACCACTGCGCGAAAATGCGCCGCGCCGGCGCCCGTATGGACGAAACCGGCCGCCTTGGATAGTCTTTGCGCAAAGGCAGTCCCCAAAGGAGCGCATATAATGGATTTCTTCGCAACGCTGGAACGCTCGGTCGCCGCCAAGGGCTCGAACCTCTGCGTCGGTCTGGATCCCCGGCCCGCCTCCCGGCCGGCAAACGACCGCGAACGCGCCGAAGCCGCCGCCGGCGCCTACGAGTCGAACCGGCGCCTCATCGAGGCCACGCTCCCGTATACCGCCTGCTACAAGCCCAACCTCGCCTTCTACGAGGCGCTCGGCATCCCCGGCTGGGAAGCCCTGAAGCGCACCCTTGCCCTGATTCCCGCCGACACGCCCGTCATCCTGGACGCCAAGCGCGGCGACATCGACGCCACCGCCACCGCCTACGCCGAAGCGCTTTTCGGCGAACTCGGCGGCGGCGCGGTCACCCTGAGCCCCTACATGGGCCGCGATTCGGTGGATCCCTTCCTGGCCTGGGAGGGCAGGGGGGTATTCCTCCTCTGCAGGACTTCGAATCCATCATCGCCGGTGTTCCAGGATATCCAGGTCGAGGGTGAGCCGCTGTACGTGCGCGTGGCGCGCGAATGCTCCGGCTGGTCGGATCGCGTGGGGCTTGTGGTCGCCGGCAACGATCCGGATGCCCTGGCCCGCGTGCGCGCCGCCGCTCCGGGCGCCTGGTTCCTCTCGCCCGGCATCGGGGCGCAGGGCGGCAGGGCCGACGAGGCGCTCCGGGCGGGCGCCCGGGCGGACGGATCCGGCGTCCTTGTGATGGCCGCGCGCTCGGTGGCCGGCGCCGCGGATCCGGGCGCGGCGGCGCGCGCGTTGCGCGATTCGATGCGCGCCGCGCTGCGCGATTCCAGGTCCGCGTCAGTACCGGCATCCGCCGCCGCCGGCGTGCCGCATGTCGCGTCATCCGATCCGGTGAACGCCGCGCTGAAGGAAAAGCTCATGAAGGCGCTGGTGCGCACCGGCTGCTTCAGGTTGGGCGATTTCGTCCTGAAGAGCGGGCTGCGCAGCCCCTTCTACATCGACCTGCGCAAGCTCATCTCCGATCCGGAGGCGATGCGCGTCGCCGGCCGCGCCTACGCCAGCCTGGCGCGCGGCCTTTCGTATTCACGCGTCGCCGGCATTCCCGCGGCGGGCCTGCCGCTGGCCACCGCCGCCAGCCTGGAACTCGGGGCGCCCATGATCTGGCCGCGCATGCCGGTCAAGGAGCACGGCACCGGCAACCGCGTGGAAGGCGCCTTCGAAAAGGGCGAGACAGTACTTTTGCTGGACGACCTCATCACCACCGGCGCCTCCAAGCGCGAGGCCATAGACATCCTGCGCGGCGAGGGCCTGGCGATCGCGGACCTGGTGGTGCTGATCGAGCGCGGCAAGCGCGGACGCGCCGACATGGACGACGCTGGCGTGCGCCTGCATTCGTTCATCCACGTGCGGGAATTTTTCGCGGTATGCGAATCGCTGGGCATGATCGACTCGGGCCGCCGCGCGGAGCTGGAAGCCTTCGTCGACGCGGAGTGATGCGAAGCGGGCGCGAATGATCGCAGGGCGCGGCTAGAGCCGGTCGGCCAGGATGGCGTGGTTTCCGAGGATCCAGGCGCGGTGCGCGCGCCGGTCCCGGAAATCGGGCGGCAGGCTGCGCTCGCTCACGTCCAGGCAGGGAAGTCCCGCCGCCCGCTCGTCCCACTTGAGCCTGCGCGAATTGGTGGAGAAAAGCATGGCGCCCTCGGCCGACAATACGCGGGCGCAGGCGCCCAGCAGCCTGGGCCAGTCGCGGTTCACGTCGAAATCGGATTCCGACATCGATGAGTTCGAAAAGGTCGGCGGGTCGGCCACGACGAGGTCCCATTTCAGGCCGTCGCGGGCGGCTTCGCGCAGGAAGGCCATGACGTCCGCCCGTTCGAAGCGGTGCCGTTCCGCCTGAAGCCCGTTCACCTCGAAATTGCGCCTAGCCCACGCGAGGTAGGTGTTGGAGAGGTCCACCGACGTGACCCTGGCCGCGCCGCCCGCGGCCGCGTGCACGGAAAACGCCCCCGTGTAGCAGAAGAGGTTCAGCACCCTCAGGCCTTCCGACGCCCGGCCGATCATGGCGCGCGCGGGCCGGTGGTCGGGGAAAATCCCCGTGTCCAGGTATTCCGATAGGTTCACGATGAAGGAGAGCCCCGCCTCGCGCACGGTCATTTCAAAGGCCGGGCGCAGGCTTGCCGTACCCGCCGCGGCCGGACCGCCGGGCGCGTATGCGGGGACAGCGCCGTCGGCGGATTGCCGCTCGTACTGCGCGAGGCCGCGCATCCTGCGCCGGGTTTTCACGAAGATGCGATTCTGCGGGATTCCGAGGCGCTCGCCGGCCGCCCGGGCCATCGCGTCCAGCCAGCGGGCTTCCTCGGCAGGGTCCTTGTCGTAGGGGCGTTCGTACAGCGCCATGTGCAGGGCGGATTCCGCGGGCTTGTCGGCGGGGCCGTAGCGGTCCACCGCAAGGGGGATTTCAGGGATATCGCGGTCGTAGAGGCGGATCACCTCGATCCCCTCGCGCCTGGCCCATCGCCTGAGGATTTTTTCGTTTTTGGCGATGCGGTTGGCCAGGTACTCCGCCTGGCGCGCTATCGCTGCCGGATCGTCATGCGCGGAGTTGTCGCGCGCGGAGTTTTCGCGCGCGGAGTTTTCGCG
>CAYRXK010000005.1:8814-13346 GCA_964428265.1 uncultured Treponemataceae bacterium | reverse complement strand
GATCGTCATGCGCGGAGTTGTCGCGCGCGGAGTTTTCGCGCGCGGAGTTTTCGCGGAGGCTCAGTCGTCCTTCCCCCGCCGGTTCTGCATCATCACCGACAGCATGGCGTAGCCGGATGACAGGTCCTCGCGCTGCACGACCACATGGTCGGGCACCTTCAGCTTGATATTGGTAAAGTTCCAGATCGACGTGATGCCGGCGGCGACCAGGGTGTCGCAGGTGTCCTGCGCGTAGGGCGAGGGCACCGTGAGGATGGCGATTTCCACGCTCATGCCGCGGATCATTTCGGTGGCGCGGCCGAAGGGGAACACCTCGACCTCGTGGATTTTGGTGCCGACCTTGGCCGGATCGGCGTCGAAGGCGGCCAGGATGTCAAGGCCGTGGCGCTTGAACTCCGGGTAGCCGAGCAGGGCCGATCCGAGATTGCCCGCGCCGACCAGGATGGCCTTGTGGTCCTGGTCCCAGCCGAGGTAGCGGTCGATGGCGGCGACCAGTTCGCCCACCGGATAGCCTTTTTTGGGCTTGCCGATGATGCCGGTGATGGCCAGGTCCTTGCGCACCTGGATGGGTTCCAGGTTGAGTTCCTGCGCGATTACAGTGCCGGAAATGTAGGCGTCGCCGTTTTTCTGGGATTGCCGGATTATGTGGAGGTAGGAAGGCAAGCGCCTGACGGATGGCGCGAACGAGACTTTGGGCCGTGGTGCCATGATTGCTCCGTATTGTATCGATAATAGCGTATTCAATCCAAATGTCAACAATCGCGATATTCGAATCAATCCCACCAGACGCGGGCGGAAAAATCCGGTTTTATCGATGATCCCGCATGCCGGATCGAGCAGGCGGTCCGGGTCTCGGAGAAGAGCGGGGCGAGCTTTTCGGTGAAGAGGGTCAGGGTGCGGCCCCCCGCGACATCCTCGTCGTACAGGAGCACTCTGCCCGTCCGGTAGCTGTAGAGCCAGGCGTCGTCCGAAAAGCCGACGATGGGTTCCTCGTCGTTGCGCTTGAACATGGAAAACCTGATGAAATACAGGGGTTTTTCCAGGAGTTCCGCCAGCAGGAGGCCCGCGCCGATGGATCCGTGCGCCGCGGCGATCACGAGGTCCGGTTCCCATTCGCGCTTCAGGGTCGCGGCCAGGCGTTCCAGGAGGGCGGGATCCGAGCCGCGCCAGGTGTACTTGTCGCGGATGCCGGTAAAGACAAAACCGCGCACGGCTGCGGGCAGCAGGCCGATGAAGGCGTCCGTGCGCGCCCGGATGTCCGGATCGAGCCGCAGGGCCGCGCGCGCCAGATCGATGGATGCGAGAAACAGGCGGTTGGCCTTGTCTATTTCGCCGAGGTCGTGGTCGATGCGGTAGCGGCGCGCCTCCTTGAGTTCGTAGTAGACGGTCGGGTGCAGGGGCAGGCCGTGCTCCACGCAGATCTTGTGGTTGAGCATGACGTTGACGATGCCGGGCACGCGGGCGTAGAGCCGGGCGGCGCTGTCGGCCATATCGTCATCCGGATGCGCCCGGATGAGCTCCGCCAGTTCTGCCACCGATTCCAGGAGCGCGGCGTAGGGAAGATTGAACTCCATCGCGTCGGGAGGCTCGTCCCAGGCCAGGGCGCGCAGGTACGGTACGATCATGGCGAGGCGGAGTGTAGCCCGTACGGGTGGCGCACGCAATCCTTACGCGGGCGATGCGTGATCGCGCGGATCATGGTTGCGCGGAACGCGAAGCGCCTTCATAATGTTTTTCATATGGTCCAGCTTCATATTGACGGTCGGCCCGTTTCGGTATCCGACGGTTCCACGATCCTCGACGCGGCCCGCGCCGCGGGCATCGACATTCCCACCCTCTGCCATATCGATGGGCTTGAAAAATACGGCGGGTGCAGGCTCTGCATGGTAGAGGTCGAGGGTTCCAAGTCCGGCGTGCAGGCCGCGTGCACGACGCCGGCCCGCTCGGGCATGGTGGTGCGCACGGACACGAAAGACGTGCTGGACCTGCGCCGCGCCGTTCTGGCGATGATCCTGGCCGAGCACCCCGCCGACTGCTTCAACTGCAAGAAGATGGGCGCCTGCTCGCTGCACGAGTACAGCATGGAATACGGCGTCACCAAGGCCGTGACCGGCCTGGAGAAGCACAGCTATCCGCCGGACGTGTCGGGCCCCTTTTTCAATGTGGACCGCAACAAGTGCATCCTGTGCGGCAAGTGCGTGCGCACCTGCGAATCGATCCAGTGCTCCGAGGTGCTCACCATCGCCGGGCGCGGGCGCAGCGCGCGCATAGCGCCGGCCTTCGATGTGCCGATGGGCAAGTCCACCTGCGTGAACTGCGGCGCCTGCGTCGCGGCCTGCCCGGTGGGCGCCCTTTTGCCCAAGGAGCGCGCCTTTCCCGGTTACCAGTACACCCGCGCGGTAAAGACCGTCTGCCCCTACTGCGGGGTGGGCTGCAGGGTGGAATTGCTCGTCTACGGTACCCGCATTGTCGGCGTGCGCGGCGACAAGGACGGCGTCAACAAGGGACACCTCTGCGTCAAGGGCCGCTTCGCCTACGGTTTCGTGGGCCATCCGGACCGGCTGAAGCGCCCGCTTCTGCGCAAGGACGGCGCCCTGGTCGAAGTGACCTGGGAAGAGGCGCTGGACGCCTACGCCGACGCCCTTTCCCGCGCGGTGCGGGAATCCGGGCCCGATTCGGCGGCGGGCCTGTCCTCGGCGCGCTGCACCAACGAGGAAAACTACCTTTTCCAGAAGTTTTTCCGCGCCGTGGTGGGCACCAACAACGTGGACCACTGCGCCCGGCTCTGCCACGCGTCCACGGTCACCGCATTGGCCATGAGCCTGGGTTCGGGCGCCATGACCAACTCGATCCCCGAAATCACCGAACACGACGTGATATTCGTCACCGGCTCCAACACGACCGAAACCCATCCGGTGATCGCTTCGCGCATGCGCCAGGCTATAAAGAAGGGCGCGCGGCTCATCGTCGCCGACCCACGCCGGATCGACCTGGCGGAGCAGGCGGAAATCTTCCTGCGCATCAAGCCGGGCACGAACGTGGCCCTGTACAACGCCCTGACCAAGGTGATCCTGGACGAGGGCCTGGGCGATGCCGAATTCGTCCGCGAACGCACCGAGGGCTACGACGAGCTGGTCTCGGGCCTTGCGGACTGGTCGGCCCAGCGCGCCGCGGATATCTGCGGGGTGGATGCCGAGGACATCCGCGCGGCGGCGCGCCTGTACGCCGCGGCCGGCAAGGCGGGCATCTACTACGCGATGGGCGTCACCCAGCACTCCACCGGAACCGAGGGCGTGCTGGCGCTGTCCAACCTGGCCCTGCTCTGCGGCAAGCTCGGCAAGCCCGGTTGCGGCATAAACCCCCTGCGCGGGCAGAACAACGTGCAGGGCGCCTGCGACATGGGCGCGCTGCCCGGCGACTACCCGGGCTACCGCAAGGTGGCCGATCCCGAGGCCCGCGCCTGGTTCTCGGAGCGCTGGGGAAGGCCCCTGCCGGAGCGGCGCGGTCTTTACTCCACCGAAATCATCGAACACGCGATCGAGGGCAGGATCCGCTTCCTGCACGTGATGGGCGAAAACCCCGCGGTGTCGGAGCCCGATACGACAATGGTCGAACGGGCGCTTTCATCCATCGATTTCGTGGTGGTGCAGGACATTTTCCTGAACGAGACCTGCGCCTTCGCCGACCTGGTGTTGCCGGCCGCCTGTTTCGCCGAAAAGGACGGCACTTTCACCAACACCGACCGCCGCGTGCAGCGCCTGCGCCGCGCGGTGGCCCCTCCCGGCGAGGCGCGCGACGATCTTGCGATCCTGTTGTCGCTGTTCGAGCGCATGGGCAGGCCGGAGCCCGCGCGCGACGCCCGCGAAGTGTTCGCCCTGGTCTCGGGCGACACGGCGCAGTACCGCGGCATGACCTGGGAACGCCTGGATTCGGGCGGCATCCAGTGGCCCTGCCCCGAAGCCGGGCACCCGGGCACGCCGATCCTGCATGTCGGGCGCTTTACGCGCGGCAAGGGAAAGTTCGTGCCGGTGTCCTGGAAACCCCCGGTGGAGGGCGAGGACGCCGAGTATCCGCTGGTGCTGACCACGGGGCGCAACCTGTTCCAGTACCACACGCGCACCATGACCGGCAGGATCGACGGGCTTACCCGGATTTCGGGCGAACCGTACGCCGAAATCCATCCGGACACCGCGCGCGAGCATGGCCTGTCCGATGGCGCGCAGATACGGGTCGAATCGCGTCGCGGCGGGATCGAGGTGCGCCTGCGCGTCCGGCATGGCGTGAAACCCGGCGTGGTATTCGTGCCTTTCCATTATTCGGAGGCCGCCGCCAATCGCCTGACCCACGCGATGGGCCTGGACCCCTACGCCAAGATCCCTGCATTCAAGGTGAGCGCGGTGCGCGTGCGCCCGGTCGCTAGGGAAGCTTGATGAGGGTCAGCGCGGCCGTACTCGCCGGTGGCCAGGCGCGCCGCATGGGCGGGGTGGACAAGCGTTCGCTCCGGCTCGGCCTGCGGGTCGGGGATCACCATC
>CAYRXK010000005.1:0-8714 GCA_964428265.1 uncultured Treponemataceae bacterium | reverse complement strand
CGATGGTGCCGACGAGGCGCTCGGGCAGCGGATCGCGGATCGCCTGCACGCCCATTTCGGCGAAGTGATCGAGGTGTCCGCCCGGGGCGAGGGGGACAATTCGCCGCATGCGTCGCGCGGGGCGCGTGTCGCGCAGGACCTGGTGCCCGGCTTCGGCCCGCTCTCGGGCCTGCATGCCGCCCTGCGCGCCTGCCGCACGGAGTGGCTGTATCTGGTCGCCTGCGACATGCCCCATTTTTCCGCGGACTGGGCCGATTTTCTGGTCGAGCTCGCCGTCCGCGCAGGGGGCGGAAGCGTCTCCGGCGCGGCGGCCAAAGCGAAAGCGCTCCCGATGGCGTACCTTGCGGGATTCAGGCACCACATAGAGCCATTCCATGCCCTTTATTCCGTGCGCTGCATCCAGCCGCTGGAGCGGTTTTTCGCCGCGGAGGAGGGGGGGAGGCACCGAGGTGAAGGGGCGCGAAGCCGCAGGCCCTCCATACGGGATTTCCTTTCCGGGGTGAGCCACTGGGTGATCCCCGAGCAGGAAGTCCGCGCCTTCAGCCCCGACTGGGACCTCTTCTACAACCTGAACAGCCCCGACGACCTCGAATCCTACCGGAACCGCATGCTTCGCCTTTCCGCCTCCTGATGCGTCACAGGAGGCTGCCCTCCGCCTGCCCGTCGAATTCCGTCATGTTCGCGCGGTACCGCTGAGGAACCAGGCGGCGTTGCAGCGTCGGATTGGCGCGCAGGGGGTTCTCCGCAGCCGAAAAATAACGTTTCCAGAGGTCGGCGTGGGGATCGGGCGCCACGTGGCCCCCTGCCGAGGCGACCGTAGCCAGGGAGCCTGCTGCCGGGGTGCCCGGGGCCTGCGTATTGTCGGACGCTGAGGCGATCAGGCGCCGTCCCTGGGTGCGATCGGCCGGGCAGGCGATGGCATAGCCGCGACGCCGGTCGGCCAGGGCGAACGCCTCGCGGCCCAGGCGCGCGTCGAACCAGGGAACCAGGGCGGGCAGCACGTCGAAATCGGGCGAAAGCACGGCGACCAGGCCCAGGTCGGGCTGTTCGGAAAAGCGCGCGAACCCCTTCAGGCGATGCTCTTCGCGGGAAACGGAGCGCACCGTGGAGGCGATGACGCGGAAGTTCGGATCGGACCAGTCGGCAAGCGCATCGGGCCCGCTGATGCCTGCGCGCGCGGCGAGCCTGAGCAGGGGCAGTTCCAGCGGTGATTCGCTCATCCAGATGCGCAGGGCAAGGGATTCCAGCCGGCGGGGCAGGTAGCCCCATTCGCGGCGGCGGTCGGGCGAGAAAAAGGAGAGGTCGAAGGATTGGCGTCCCGGACCTTCCAGGCGCTCGGGCGCCGACTGCCGTTTCCATGCGCACGCGACCAGGGCGCAGAGCCCCGCAGGGCTGCCATCGTACTCCCACGATTCAGGACCGGATGCGCTCATGCGAACGAAAATTCCATCTGGGGCGCGGGCTCGGCGACGGCGTCCGCACCGGCGCCTAGGTCCGGGTCGGCGATCGTGCCAATGCCAATGCCCGTACCCGTACCCGCACCGCCGCGATTGTCCGGATCGGCCAGCATGCGGGCTAGAGTGGCGGGGTCTACCGCACGGTCCAGCGCCCGGCCGCCGAGCGCGGAAAACCAGCGGGCCCGCTTCATGGCGATGCCGATCCTGCGCAGGTCCTCTTCCCGAAGGGTGGCCGAGCGGCGCGTGGCCACGATCCGGCGCGCTCCCGTGATGCCGATGCCCGGCACGCGCAGGATGGCCTCGTAGGGTGCGCTGCGCAAATCGACCGGGTAGAAATCAGGGTGTTTCAGGGCCCATACGGTTTTCGGATCGAGCGACTGGTCCAGCTGTTCGCGGCCATCGCCCACCAGTTCGCGGATATGGAAGCCGTAGAACCGCAACAGCCAGTCGGCCTGGTAGAGCCGGTGTTCGCGCCTGAGGGGCGGGGCGACAGGCGAGGGCAGCCGGGGGTCGGTACTGACGGGTATGAATGCGGAATAGTATACACGTTTGAGTTGATAGCGGTCGTACAGTGAAGAAGCCAGCCTTAGGATGGAGGCGTCGCTGTCTGGGCTGGCGCCGACCACCAATTGCGTGCTCTGGCCCGCGGGGGCAAAGCGCGGCGTGGAGCGGAGCCTGCGCGCGTCTTCGGTCCTTTCGTCCCGCAGGTGGCGGATGCTGCGCATGGCCGACAGGATTTCGGTGCCGGACTTGTCGGGGGCCAGGCGCGCCAGGCTGGATACGCTGGGCAGTTCTATGTTGGCCGAAAGCCGGTCCGCGTACAGGCCGGCGCGACTGAGCGCGCGGTCGGAGCAGCCGGGTATGGCTTTCAGGTGGATGTAGCCACCGAAGCCCTCGCGCTCGCGCAGCGTTCGGGCGACGCCGACAAGGCGTTCCATGACCGTTTCCGGATCGGAGAAGATGCCGGAGGAGAGGAAAAGCCCTTCAATGTAATTGCGGCGGTAGAAGGAGACGGTGAGGCGCACCAGTTCCTCTTCGGTGAAGGTGGCGCGCGGCACCGAAGCCGATGCGCGGTTGGCGCAGTAGGCGCAGTCGAAACGGCAGGCGTTGGAGTACAGGAGCTTCAGCAGGCTGACGCAGCGCCCGTCTCCCGTGAAGGAGTGGCAGACGCCCGAGGGCGCGGCCGCTCCGAAACCGCCCGCACCCGCGCGCCGGGACGACCCCGAAGAGGCGCAGGACGCATCGTATCGTGCCGACGCGGCCAGGATATCCAGCTTTTCCGCAAGCTCCATACGGATACTATACAACCGTATAGCATCACGCGCAAGGCCGATCCGGTCTTTTCAGAACATGAACGGCGCGGATTTTCCGGGACTGGTGGAGCGGCGGAACATCAGCGCCTGCGCGAGAATGGAAATCGCGATCTCTTCGGGAGTTTCGGCGCCGATGTCCAGGCCGATCGGCGCGCAGAATGCCTGCAGCGCCTCGGGCGCGACGCCTTCGTCGGCCAGTTGCTTCCGTATCAGGGCAACTTTCCTGGCGCTGCCGATGAGGCCCGCGTAACGGAATGGACGCTGCAGGACGGCCCGCGCGCACTCCAGGTCGAACAGATGCCCCCTGGTTACGATGACCGCGTAGGTTGCCCGGTCGAAATGCATCGAATCGATCGAATCGACGTAGGAACCGTGGATCGTCACGACCCCATCGGGGAATCGCGATGCCGAGGAGAATCCGGCGCGGTCGTCGATCACGGTCACGAGGAACCCCAGGGGCACGGCCGCATTCGCAAGAGCGAGCCCCACATGGCCTCCGCCAAGGATTACCAGGCGTTCGTCGGGCATGACCGGTACCATGAACCTGCCCGTCGCTTCATCGTACCGGGGTTCGCCCGAGGCGAGTACGGCCGCGTGTTCCGGCCCGGCTTCCGATTCCGCGATGACCCGGGTGGGCAATGCGCCCGATGCCGTGTTCCCCGGGGACAGCGCTCCGACCGAGGCCGCGGGAGGAAGCTGCCGCTGGACCAGGACGCGCTCGCCTTTTTCAAGCAGGGCATGGACGCGAACGTACGCCGAACGGTCGGGCAGGGGTTCCACCAGCATCGTGTTCACACCGCCGCAGATGAGGCTTTCGGCAGTGGGATCGTCGCCCGTCATCTCGACTTCGATGAGTTCCGGAGTGCCCGTATCGAGGGCGCGACGCGCTGCGGCGATCGCCGCGGCCTCACCGCGGCCGCCCCCCACCGTGCCGGTCACGGCTCCCGAGGCGTGGACCAGCATGGCGGCGCCTTCGTGCCGCGGGGCCGATCCCTTCACGCGAAGGATCGTCACCAATGCGGCGGAGCCAGCTCCTGCCGCCAATTCCCTCACCACCACCTTGTCCATCCCCGTTCCTCCCATAAGCCCACGTACTGTATCATGCGCAGCATGTCGAATGAATCCAACGTACCCAAGCTGTCGATGATTCTGGCCACCGTGGCGGTCGCGCTCATGGTTGCCCTCGCCATTGCTCCGGTCGGAGCTCAGGGAGCTGCGGCCGCAGCCGCACCGGGACCGGTCCGCGGCACCGTGGTCGGCGGCAAGGCGGTCGTCATGGTGGCGGACCTGGTGTACGCCTTTCCCGAGGCAAGATCCACCGTCCTCGCGGTGGCGGGCACCGATCAGGGCCTGGGATCGTTCCTTCAGACGGTCGACCCGCGCTTTCCCTCCCTGCCGGTCCTGGACCGCAGTGCCGGCGCGGAAGCCTTCGCCAGCCTCAAACCCGACCTGGCAATACTGAAATCATCCATGAAAAAGACGATCGGCGCACAGTTGGCCGCTTTGGGCATCAACGCCCTCTACCTCGACCTGGAAACGCCCGAAGACTATTACCGCGATATTGCGGCCCTGGGCGCGGCCTACGGCGCCAGGGCACGGGCAGGGCAGCTGGCAGGCTACTACCGCGGCATCGTGGCCAAGGTAGCCGAAGGCGTTGCAGCAAGCGGCGCCGCCGGATCGGCCAGGCCGAAGGTCCTGATCGTGCAGGCGACCCTGGCGGGCGGCGATGCCTTCGAAGTGCCTCCCAGGGCATGGATGCAGTCGATCATGGCGGGCATGGCGGGCGGCGAGCCGGTCTGGTTCGGCGCCAATCCCGGAGAGGGCTGGGGCAGGGTGGGCTTCGAGCAGATCGCCGCCTGGAATCCTGACCTGATCGCGGTCATCAACTACCGGAGCGAAGCCCAGGCCATAGCCGCACGCCTGCGCGCCGATCCTCGCTTTTCCGCGCTCGCCGCCGGCAGGTCAGGCCGGATCTACGCGTTCCCGCAAGACTGGTACTCCTGGGACCAGCCCGACACCCGCTGGGGCCTGGGCCTGCTCTGGCTTTCCAAGGTGCTGCATCCGGAAGCATTCGCCAAGGTCGACCTGGTCGCCGAGGCGCGCGAATTCTACCACCTGTTCTACGGATTCGACGACGCGCGGTTCGATCGCGCGGTGCTGCCCCGGCTGAAGGGCGACCATGCCGTCGGCAGATAGGTCGGGCGGAAGCGGGCAGGGACGCGCGGCGCATGAAGGTGGCGCGGCGCATGAAGGCCGCATGGCGCGCCGCGATCCACGGGCACGCCTGCGCTGGTTGCTGCTCATGCTCGCCGCGCTGGCGGTCGCGCTCGTCTGCCTGCTGGCCGGACGCTACCCCGTTCCCGGCCTGATGGATCCGCGTCTGGCCGTTTCGGATCCGACCGCGCGCGCCGTCCTTTTCGGGTCGAGGTTGCCGCGCGTGCTGGGCGCACTCGTGCTGGGGGCGATGCTGGCGGCGGCGGGGAACGCGTTCCAGATGGTATTCGGCAATCCGCTGATCGAACCGGGCTTTCTGGGCGTGTCGCAGGGGGCGGCGCTGGGAGCCGCGATCGCGCTGGTCTTGGGCGCCGGATCGCCGTACGCGGTGATGGCGTCCTCATTCCTGATGGCGCTGGCCGCCCTGGCGGCGGCGAACGCGCTGGCGCGCGCCTTCGGCTTTGGCGGATGGGTGTTGCGGCTGCTGCTTTCGGGCCTGGCGGTGTCGGCCTTCATGTCGTCCGGCCTGGCGATCGTGAAGTACGCCGCAGATCCCATGCGCGAGCTGCCCGATATCGTGTACTGGACCATGGGGTCGCTTTCGGGGCTGGACTGGAGCCGCCTTGGTTTCGCGGCCCTTCCCGCCGCGGTTGCGCTGGTCTTCCTGCACCGTTACCGCTGGCGGATCACCGTGCTGTCGGCCGACGAAGCGGTCGCCCGCTCGCTGGGCATGCGGCCGGCGGCTGAACGGGCGGCCGTGCTGGCCGTAGCTTCGGCGGGCGTAGCCGCCACCGTCGCCATGGCCGGCGCCGTAGGATGGATCGGCCTGGTAATCCCCCACGTGGCGCGCCTTGCCGTCGGCGCCGACGCACGCCGTTCCATGCCGCTGTCCATTCTGGCCGGTGCCCTCTTCGCGCTTGTCTGCGACACGATCGCGCGCGCGCTTTTTCCCGGCGAACTGCCCCTGGGCGCCGTGGCAGCCATCCTCGGTTCCGCGATCTTCAGCGCCTTGGTCCTGGGGCGCAAGGTGAGGGTGGCGCGATGACGGGGCCGATGAAGTTCCTTGCCGAAAGCGTCCGTTACCGCTACCCGGGCGCCCGCGCCGACGCCCTGAAACGGGCTTCGGCCGCCGTGCCCGAAGGCGGCGCGGTCGCCCTCCTGGGGCCGAACGGCTGCGGCAAATCCACCCTGCTGGGCGTCATGTCCGGCAGGCTCGCGCCCCGGGCGGGCCGGGTCCTGATGGGCGGAGAGCCGCCGTCAGCGCTCGGGCCCGGCCGCGTCGCGCGCCTTGTATCCTTCCTGCCGCAATTCGAGCGCATCGTATTCGCCTTCAGCGCTTTCGAGTATGTCCTCTTCGGAAGGGCGCCGCGCGTCGCGGCATTCGGCCTGCCCGCGCCGTCCGATGAAGATGCCGCCCTGCGCGCCCTCGAGCGCTCGGGCGCCGCCGGCCTAGCCCGGCGGCCGGTAGGCGAGCTTTCCGGCGGCGAATTACAGCTCGTGCGCATCGCGCGTTGCCTGGCCCAGGACACCGGCGCCATCCTGATGGACGAGCCCACCTCGATGCTGGACCCCCGGCACACCCGGATGGTCGCCGATCTCCTGCGTAGTCTCGTCGCCGAAGGACACTCGATCATCTTCAGTACCCACGATGTGGCCTTCGCCGCCTATGCCGCAACGGAAGCGGTGCTCATGCGCGACGGAGCCGATCTGGCGCAGGGCCCGACCGCCGGAATTCTCATGCCGGAACTCCTCAGGGATTGCTTCGGGGTGGAATTCAAGCGCTCGATGCTCCCGAGCGCCCTTCCATATAGAGAAATATAAATATAGATAAAAAACGCTTGACTTTCCCCGAATCGCACGCTAAGAATGATCAAGCGCATAACGCGCGGACATACAGCATCGATTTCCGAACCGGACCGTTCTTCCGCAAAAGGCGATGAACTCCGGTCTTGGGGCTTGCCGTCGCGCCGGCCCCGAAGGTACGCCCGGAAACGGACGCGCCTCCCGTTCCGCTCCCCGCGGAACATCGGAAAGGAGTCGATCGTTCTGAAACCTCGCCGACCGCTGCGCCCCTTCCGAGGGGGCCGCTTTACGGCGTACAGGAGGCAGGAGCGATGACGGACTCTCCGGAGAAGAAAGAAGGCGAAGGCCTGCTCGGAAAACCCCAGTCACGAAGGGACTTCCTCAAGATGACGGGCGGCGGCCTGGCAGGCCTGCTCGTCGCGGTGTCGCTCGGCGGCGCCAGCAAGTGGGAAGACAAGGACGCCAAGGAATTGCGCGTGTGGGCCACCCCCACCGGCGTGATCGTGCACGATCCCAACCGCTGCGTCGGCTGCAAGCGCTGCGAATTCGGCTGCTCCGCCCGCAACCTGGGCAAGGTTTCGGCCGAACTCTCGCGGATCAAGCTTTCCCGCAACCTCAACTATGGCGTGAACGGCGTCACCGCCGCCTATGCCAGGGCGGACGGCCAGATGGGCAACTTCCGCATCGTCGCGGAAACCTGCCGCCAGTGCGCCAAGCCCGCCTGCGGCAACGCCTGCCCGATGAACGCCATCTACGCCGACGCCAAGACCGGCGCCCGCGTCGTGGACACCACCCGCTGCGTCGGCTGCGGCAAGTGCGTGAAAGCCTGCGCCTGGAACATCCCCACGGTAGACCTCGAAACCCGCAAATCCGGCAAGTGCACCAGTTGCGATGGCGACCCCACCTGCGTGAAGGTATGCCCGACCGGCGCCATCCGCTTCATGGGCTACGAAGAGGCCGAACAGCTGCTCTGGGGAACCGACGCCAACTCCGGCGCCAGCGCCGTCAGCGGCGCCACCGCCTGATCCGGGAGGAGAAAAATAATGGAAGCATTCGGATATACCGGCAAATTCCTGCGCGTGAACCTGACCAAGGGAACCACCTGGGTCGATGATACGCTCAAATACAAAGAGTACATCGGCGGCGAGGGCATGGCCCTCAAGATCATGTGGGACGAGGTACCCGCCGGCACCCACCCCTACGCCCCCGAAAACAAGATCGTTTTCGGCACCGGACCGCTCTGCGGCACCGGCGCTCCCTGTTCCGGCCGCACCAACATCACCAGCCTCTTTCCCTCCAATCCCTTCTACGGCGTCGCCAGCTCCCACATGGGCGGCTACTTCGCCACCGAGCTCAAGTACGCCGGTTACGACATGATCGTGATCGAGGGCAAGTCGCCGAATCCCGTCTGGCTCCGGATCGAGGACGACAAGGTCCGGATCGAGGATGCTCGCTGGATGTGGGGCAAGGGCATTTTCGACACCCAGGCGATGGTCGGCTCCTTCATGGGCAAGGAAGCCCAGGTCGCCGCCATCGGCCAGGCGGGCGAAAACCAGGTCAACCTGTCCGTCATCCGCACCGGCACCTCGCACTCCGCGGGCGGACACGGCGGCATCATGGGCGCCAAGAACCTGAAGGCCATCGGCGTGCGCGGCACCGGTTCGGTCAAGGTCGCGGCCGACCGCAAGGATTGGCTCGAACTCGACAAGTACATGATGAGCCTGATCGGCGCCAACAACCAGATGGTCGTGCCGTCCTCGCCGCAGCCCTGGGCGGAGTATTCTGACAAGTCGTCCCGCTGGACGGGCCGCAAGGGCCTGTACTGGGGCGCCGCCAATCCCCCCGTCGAAACCGGCGAGTGCGACCCGCACGACATGCAGTCGGTCGGCCTGCGCACCATGAAAGCCACGTTCGATCTCGGCGCCGC
>CAYRXK010000004.1:54849-56394 GCA_964428265.1 uncultured Treponemataceae bacterium | reverse complement strand
GCCCCGACCGGGTATTCCTGTAGCCATGGTCGACATCGACGAGCGCGAGAAAAGCAGCAACCGGTCCCTCGAACGGGCCCTCCACCTCCTGTCGATCCTCGAAGAGACCGGCAGGCCCCTGACGCTCACCGAAATCAGCAAGAAGGCGCAGCTCCAGAAACCCACGGTACAGCGCCTCCTCGGCGTGCTGGAACGCTACGGCTACGCCGAGCGGCGCCACAATCTCTACCATCTGGGGCCGATCGTCCTGCCGCTGGCGTATTCCTTCCTGCTCAGCAACGACGTGTCGCAGGTGTCGCTGCCGGTCCTGCAGGATCTTGCGGCCGCCTCCGAGGAAACCGCATCGGTGTTTGTCAGGATCGGCGACCACCGCGTGGTGGTCCAGCGGGTCGAGGGGGCGCACCCCCTGCGCTACGTGCTGCCGATCGGCCGCCGCCTGCCCCTGCACATGGGCGTGGGCAAGGCGCTTGCCGCCTGGCTGCCGCCCGAAGAACAGCGCGCGCTGGTGGACAAGCAAGGGGTGGTTTCCTTCGTGCGCGGCGGCAGCGCGACCCCCGATGACCTGATCGCGGAATTCGCAAAAATAAAGAAAAACGGATATTCCGTGTCCATGAGCGAGCGCGAAATGGGCGTGGCGTCCGTCGCCGCGCCGGTATTCGACTCGGCGGGGCGCGTCGCCGCGGCGATCTCGGTGACCGGCTCGGTGGACCGGATCCAGCCCAAGCTCGACCGCGTCGTGGTCGAAGTGCTGCGCGCCGCCGCGACGGTAACCGAGCGTCTGAGCCGCTTCTGATCCCTGCCTGACCGTCCGCCCCTTGCCTGACAGCCGGAAACTCCTCGTTTTCACCGGATCCGGGACGCCCGGATCCGGCCTCGACATTTTTTTGTTGACAAGTCCGCAAAGTCATTGTTCTATTGTATGGTACAAAGTACCAATAAATGGTACTGTCGATATGAAAATATCGAATCAACACGCGAGGGATGCATGGCGGACAAATATTCTGTGGTGGTTACGGGCAAACTCGCCGATGACGCGATGCGGGTGCTCGAGCCATTCTGTACGGTAAGCTGCACCAAGCCGTATTGCCCCGAGGACGAGTTCGCGGCGCACATGGCTTCGGTCGGGGCGCAGGCGCTGATCGTGCGCGGCGTGGCCGGCAAGGTTTCGGAAAAGGTCATGCGCGCTTCGGGCAGGCTGAAGATCGTGGCCAAGCACGGCGTGGGCGTCGACAATATCGATGTGGACGCGGCGACAAGCCTGGGCATTCCGGTGACGAACACGCCCGAGGCGAATTACGAGGCGGTGGCCGAACACGTGCTCGGCATGATGCTCGCCCTGGCCAAGGACCTGGCCTCGCAGGACGCCCGCGTGCGCGCTGGCTTCTGGGACAAGCTGGACTACCGCGGCATGGAGCTGGACGGAAAGACCCTGGGTCTGGTGGGCTACGGCCGCATCGGGCGCAGGCTGCGCGAGCTGGTGCAGCCCCTGCACATGCGGGTGCTGGTGTACGATCCGTACATGCCGGCGGCCGCCCGGGCCGCGGA
>CAYRXK010000004.1:53372-54749 GCA_964428265.1 uncultured Treponemataceae bacterium | reverse complement strand
AAGGAGCCGCCCGAACATGTCGCCGGCATCGTGGCCGCGGGGAAGGCGCTTTTCACGCCGCACCTCGGCGCGGCGACCGAGGAAGCCTTCGTGCGCATGGGTGTGGCGGCCGCGGAATCCGTCCTGCGCGTCCTGCGGGGCGGGGCGCCGGATCCGGCCTGCCACGTCAACCGGCCCCGGCAGTGAGGAGGTGGGGAATGACCAAACGGGTACATCAGGGTACGGCGATCGGCGGCGTCGCGTTCGGCGCCGCGGTGATGGCGGGCGCCCTTGAACTGCAATTCTACACGCGGCTCGGACCGGGGCCGGGATTCTTTCCCTTCATTCTCGGGGCGATTTTCGCCCTGCTGTCGCTGTCCTGGTTCGTGCAGTGCACGGTCCGGAAATCCGGAAGCGATTCGAAGCCTTTCCTGCCCGACACGGCCGCCCTTATCCGCGTGGGCGCCATCATCGCCGGGCTGATCGGGATCAGGTTGTTCATGAACCTGCTCGGCTTCCAGATCACCATGTTCCTGTTTCTCTTCCTGCTGGTGAAATTCCTCGGCGGAAGGAAGACGGTCGAATCCGCGCTCGTTTCGCTGGCGGGCAGCGTGGGCGTGTATCTGCTGTTCGGGAAGGTGCTCGGCCTCATGCTGCCCCCTTCCGGCATCCCGTTTCTGGCCGCGGTCGGCCTGTAGGAAGCAACCATGGATTCACTGAGCAATCTCCTGATGGGTTTCTCGGTCGCGCTGCAGCCCGCGAACGTGCTCCTCGCCTTCCTCGGTTCGGCGCTGGGCACCCTCATCGGCGTGCTGCCCGGCATCGGTCCCTCGGCGGGCGCGGCCATCCTCATCCCCCTGACCTTCAACATGGAGCCTACCGGCGCCATCATCATGCTGACCGCGCTGTTCTACGGAACGCAGTACGGCGGCACCATCACCTCGGTGCTGCTGAACGTGCCGGGCGAGGCCGCTTCGGCCATCACCTGCCTGGACGGCTATGAACTGGCCAAGCAGGGCAAGGCCGGCACCGCGCTGTCGCTGGCCGCGATCGGCAGCTTCATCGGCGGGCTGTTCGCCACGATCTGCCTGATCCTGGCGGCGGTGCCCCTGACCAGGATGGCGCTGCAATTCGGTCCGGTGGAGTCCTTCGCCCTGTTGACCGTGGGCCTTTCCCTGGTCATGGGTCTGGCGGGCAAGTCCCTGATCAAGGCGCTGATGATGGGCGTGCTGGGCCTCCTGATCGCGATGGTGGGCCTGGATCCGGTGCGCGGCATGCCCCGCTTCACCTTCGGGCGGCTGGAACTCATGGAGGGTGTCAGCTTCGTGCCCGTGATCATGGGCATTTTCGGCCTGGCCGAGGTGCTGGCCAACGCCGAGGAGGGATTCGGCGAGATCA
>CAYRXK010000004.1:39333-53272 GCA_964428265.1 uncultured Treponemataceae bacterium | reverse complement strand
GCGGCGCTGATCCTGATCGCGCCGGCGTTCAAGGTGTTCAGGAAGCAGAAGGACAATCTTTCGGGCGAGGGCGCCTGAGGCAGCCTGGAAGCGCCTGAGGCAGCCTGGAAGCGCCTGAGGGCGCTCCGGCCCCGCGTGGCGCGCGTCGATCAACAAGGTCATCAGGGCGGCTTCCGCCCAGACAATACCGTGGGAGGATACAAGATGAATTACAGGAAACCGAATCGATTCGCGATGGTGGTGACGCTGGCGGTGCTGGCGGCCCTCTGTGTCGCTCCGCTCGCGGCGCAGGCCGAATGGCCCGCCAAGGGCAAGCCCGTGCAGCTCTGGATCGGCTACGCGGCGGGTTCGGGCACCGACGCCGGCGCGCGCCTCATGGCCGCCGGCCTCGAAAAGGAACTGGGCACCTCGATCGTGCCGGTGAACAAGCCCGGCGCCAGCTCGCAGCTCATGTACACCGAACTGTCCAAGGCGAAGGGCGACGGCTACACCTTCGGCACCATCAACTTCCCGTCGGCGATCGTGAGCTATGTCGACCCCGAACGCAAGGCGACCTACACCAAGAGCAATTTCGACCTGCTGGCCCTGCACATCGTGGACCCGGGCATCATCGCCGTGCTGCCCAACAGCCCCTACAAGAATCTCAAGGACCTGGTGGCCGCCGCGAAGGCCAATCCGCGCAAGGTCACCATCACCACTTCCGGCGTGCAGAGCGACGAGCATTTCGCCCTGCTGCAGCTGCAGGAAATGAGCGGCGCGGAATTCGCCTTCGTGCACTTCTCGCAGGGAGCCGCGGCGGCGATCGCCCCCTTCCTCGGCGGCAAGGTCGACGCCTACACCGGCAACGTGGCCGACGTGATCGCGCAGTACAAGGCCGGCCAGGTGCGCATCCTCGGCGTCATGGACGACGAGCGCACCCGCTTCTACCCCGACGTTCCCACCTTCGAGGAACAGGGCTTCAAGCTCTACAACTCGGCCAACCGCGGCTACGCCGTGCCCGCGGGCACGCCCAAGGCCATCGTGGACAAGCTGAGCGCCGCCATGAAGAAAGTCATGGAATCGCCGGACCACAAGAAGAAGGTCGAGGACATGGGCCTGACCATCCGCTACCTCAATCCCGAGCAGTATTCGAAGTTCTGGGACGAGTACGCCGACAACGTCAGGCGCCTGCTGCCGCTGAGCAAGGAATAAGCGCCGTTTTCGGCAAGGAGTACGTATGGCTACCGGTTTCAGGGTTTTCCTGCGGCGCGAACTGCCCGCGGCGGATCTGGTCGCGGCGTTTAAGGACATTCCGCCGGCGAACGTCGCGGACACGATGAGCCGCCTGTGCGCCCTGTCGTCAGAAATTCAGCTGATGTCGTCGCCCGAGGACGCGATCATGGCGGGCGTCGCGCTCACCGTGAAGGCGCGCCCCGGCGACAACCTCATGATCCACAAGGCGCTGAACATGGCCGGCCCCGGCGATGTGATCGTCGTGTCGAACGAGGGTGACCGCAGCCAGTCGCTGGTCGGCGAAATCATGGTGACCTACGCGCAGGTCAAGGGCGTGGCCGGGCTCGTGTTCGACGGCCCCATCCGCGACATCGGCGCGATCTCGGAAATGGGAATCCCGGTGTACGCGACCGGCACCACTCCCGGCGGCCCGTTCAAGGATGGCCCCGGCGAGATCAACGTGCCGATCGCCTGCGGCGGAATTTCCGTGGAGCCGGGCGACATTATCCTCGGCGACGAGGACGGCGTGATCGTCATTCCCCGGCGCGACGCGCCCGCGATCCTGGAAGCCGCGAAAAAATTCCAGGCGAGCGACGGCGCGAAACTGCTGGCCGCGCAGAAGGGCACTTCCGACCGGAGCTGGGTTGAGAAATCCCTCGAGGCGAAGGGCTGCGAGATCGTCGACGGGAAATACGGCGGCTGATCGCGCGGAGGCTCCGCTCGCGGCGCGCAACGCGTCATTCGACCAGGTATGGCCGCTCCGGGTGAAACCGGGGCGGCCTTTTATTGTTGGCGTGCGAGGCGGAGCCCGGCGCGCGGGCATCGTGCATTGCGGGATGATGCCGGCGACCTCCCCGTCAATCCATCACGCTTCCCGCCGGATGTTCTTTCCCATCATCCAGATCGGCGTGCCCGCGATCCGGACTTCCTTGAGCACCTCGAATCCGTGCCGTACGTAGAAAGGCAGGTTTTTCTCGTTGGAGTTTTCCAGGTAGTAGGTCGAGCGCTCGCCGTAGAGTTCGAAGGCCTTTTCCATGAGGGCGTGTCCGTGCCCTTTTCCGCGAACGTGATTCTTCGTGCCGATCGCGAAAAGGTAGTAGTGCGGCGTTCGGGGGTGCGATTCCTCGAGCGAGGAAGAAGCGCCGAACATCCTCAGCGTGTCCTGCAGCGGGATGCGGGCGATCAGTCCCGCGAGGTCCGCGATCATGCCCGCGCGGACGACGTGCCATGGGGACAGGAAGGGCACCCCGGGAGGTACCCAGGCCGCCGCCGCGGCGCAGTCCGGGGTTCTGTGGACCGCGCCCACGGCGTTGCAGTACCGCGTCGCGATGTTCATGAGGATGCCGGTTCCCTTCGGGTCGCGGCTGAATATCCCCCGGGTGAACGGATCGTGCGCGAAGGCTTCTTCCAGGGTTTTCGCGGTCTCGTCGCAGCCAGCGCGGTGCATCCGCTCGGTCAGAATCTTCATCGTATCTCCTTTCTCAGTCGTGGTTCTCCGGAATTCGCACGGGATGCGGTCAGCAGGGTCATGAGCGGGCCAGGTGTTCCAGGAGCGCGGCCAGGTATTCGTCGGGTTTTTCCAGGTGGTGCTGGTGCGAGGCGCCGGCGATTACCTCAAGGCGCGCGCCGGGCACGCGGGCCGCATAACGCGCGACGGTGTCGTGCCGCGCCTCGTCGAATTCGCCGCAGGTGAAGAGGACCGGCGTCCGCGACGCGGCAAGCGCATCGAGCGCGGGCGAGAGGTCCGCGCCGAGCAGGCTGCCGGTGCAGGTAAATTCGCTCGGGCCCCACATGCCGAGGTACACGGCCTCGCCCAGGCCGGCAAAGGTGCGTGTCAGGCATTCAGGCCATTCAGGCAGGCGGCAGAGATGGCGCGCGTAGTATTCATCCATTGCGGCGCGGTACCCGGCATCGCCGAAGTCGCCCGAGGCTTCTGCGGTGCGGACGGCGTCGCGCAGGGGCGCGGGTAGTTCGGCCAGCCAGCGGCGCTGGTCGCGCATCCAGTCGTCAACGTTCACCAGGGGACCCGAGAGGGTGAGGCTGAGGAGGCGCGGCGCGCCTCGGGCGAACTCTGGCGCGGCGAGCAGCGCCGGGTGCGCGCTGACCCAGGCGAGGGCGAGCATGGCGCCCCAGGATTGCCCGAGCAGGTGGAACTCTTCGATGCCCAAGTAGGCGAGGAGAGTGTCGAGCTCTTCCACGAAGTGACGTATAGTCAACAATTCTGATGCAGCGTGGACGGCGGGGCGGTCGGAGCGGCCGCCGCCGAGCTGGTCATAAACGATGGCCTCGCGGCCCGAAGCTGCCACCGCCTCCGCGATCGGTTCAAGATAGTCGTGCGTGGCACCGGGCCCTCCGTGCAGCAGGACAAGCGGCGCGCGGTTGCCCTGCGCGGACGCATCGGTGGCTGGCACGTAGCGCCTGAACCAGACGCGCCCGCCCTCGGTCCGGCAATACCCTTCGACCTTAGAAAAACCCTCGACCTTCGGCATGCGGAACCTCCTGACTAGCGGGACATCCTCGACCTGAGGGCGACAATGCGGCGCCAGGAGGCTTCGATGCGGTCCGCGGACAGGGTGCCGGTGGCGATGGCGTCCGTCACGACGCGAATGACGCGTTGTGCGATCCGGTAGTCGGGCGCGAAGCCCGGCACGTTGCGCGCGGCGGCGGGATTGTTGGAAAAAATCAGGATGTCGCAGCCGGCCTGGATGGCCTTGATGACGGTTTCCTCGAAGGAATGGTACTGCTGGATGGCGCCCATGTGAAGGTCGTCGGTGACGACAGCGCCGTCGAAGCCTTCGTTCGCGCGCAGTTCGCGGTCCATATAGCCGGGAGAGAGGGTGACCGGATTTTCGGGGTCGATGCCGCGGTGCACGAGGTGGGCGGTCATGACCGCGTCCGCCAGACCCTCACGGATCATGTCGCGGAAAGGCAGGCGCTCTTCGGCGCGCGCGGTTGCCGTGATGTCCACCAGGCCGAGGTGGCTGTCCGCGGATGCAAGTCCATGGCCGGGGAAATGCTTGAGCGAGGTGGCGATTCCCTCGTCGCGGTGCGCGCGCACGAAGGCGCCGGCATAGGCGGAGACGACGGCGGGATCTTCGGAGTAGGCGCGTTTGAGCGCGCCGATCACGGCGCTCGCGGGGCGGCGTTCGGGGTCTCCGGGCAGGCCGCGCAGGTCGGCCACGGGACCGAAGTTCCAGGTGATGCCGGAGTCGCGCAGCATGGACGCCATGCCGCGGTAGATCAGGTAGGCGCCTTCGGGCGAGTATTCGGCCGCGACATTTTCGGCCGAGGGGGTGTCGGCGAAGCCCTTGGCCGCGCCCAGGCGCTGCACGAGCCCGCCTTCCTGGTCCACCGCGATGGGAAGGGCCAGGTCGAGTGGGTTTGCCGTGGCGAATGACGCGTTGAGCGATTTGACTTGCTCGGGTGAAACCACGTTGTAGCCGTAGAGAATGACGCCGCCGAGCATGCCCGCGGCGATCTGGCGCCGCGCTTCCTCGACCGATGGATCGCCGGGGGCGGTCCCGGAAAATCCCATGAGGACCATCTGGCCGATTTTCTGTTCAAGGGTGATGGAAGGCGTGGCCAGCCATTCCCGCGCCCAGGCGAGCTCGACATCCTCACCTCGGGCGAATGCGGTCATGGTCTCGTGCGTGCGGGGTACGCGCAAGGACGGTTTGACGCCTCCCGCGAGCCTTTCGTCCGAGTCTATCAGCACGCGGCCCGAATAATCCGCGGCGACGCCCATCACGTACTCGAACGAGACGCCTTCGGGCATGGCCACCGGCATGCCGAGGACCGCGAAGGATCCGTGCGTGCCGTTGAAGCCGATGATATCCGCGTTCGGCAGGCGGGACATAGCCATCGCGATGCCTTCGCCGGAACTGACGGTGGCGGGGTTCACCAGCACGGCGATGCGTCCGCCGAAATGCCGCGAGCGCGGCACGATGTTGATCGCCCTGAAGCTGGGCTCCAGCGTGCCGGTGAAAATGTCGGAGTAGGCGGCGGTGAAGCTGTCGCGGCCTGCGTCGCGGATCCAGGTATTTTCATAATAGGCGGGCGAATCGTAAAAGAACCCCGCGATGTCCGCCGCGATCTGGTCGGAGCCGCCCTTGTTGGCGCGCAGGTCAAGGACGATTTTCGTCACGCCCGCGGCTTCGAATTCCGCCAGGGCGCGGTCCACGGCGTCGATGATGAATTGCGGATAATGGATGAGATCGTCGAAATTCGATTCAGCGTAAATGCGAAGGTAGCCTGTTTCCGGATCGAGGATGCGGTGCTCGACGTAGCGCTTGGCCTCTTCCAGGGTGGTCCAGCGGGCAAGGTCTAATAACGCAAGCCCCGCGTAGCCGTCGTCGCGCGCTGCAAGCGTCGCGTTATTCGGCACGGTGGCCGCGCTCGCGCCGTGCGGCAGCCAGGAGACGCGGACGGTTGCGCCGATAGGCGCGCGGTCCAGGGCTTGAAGGCGGCGCAGTGCGAATGCTTCGGCGTTCGCTTCGTTGCGGAACCAGCGCAGGTCGGCGCCGAGCGCCGCGATGGCGGGCGGCATGCCATTCCACGACACGATATGCGCGCCGGCGGGAATGCCCGCGAGCGCGGCGCTGCCGCCTGGCGCGATGGCCGCGGCGATGATGCTGCCGTCATCCAGGGCGGTAAGGCCAATTCCGAAGGCTCCGCCGATGAATCTTTTTATTAGATCCTCGACATCCGAATGGATCTTGAAATGGCCGTCATGGAATTCGTGCAGGTACTCCTGCATCGCGATGCGGTACATGTCGCGGTCGCCGGTCGCTTCGGCGGCGCGGATTCGTGGCGCATAACGTTCAGCCAGCGCGCCGAAATCGATCTTTTTGTGCATCGCGAGCCCGTACTGTCGCGAGAGCAGGGTATTGGTGGCGAAGAATGCCTCGGTCCATCCCATGGCAGCCAGATCGCCGTCGCGGAATTCGGGCGGTTGGGCGTCCGCGGCCGCACCGGGCCTGAGTCCGGCGAGCCAGGCGACCGCGTGGTTCAATTCGACGTCGGTGCCCGCGGCATGTGCCATGAGATTTTCGGCCGTACGAGGCACCGCTATCGTCGGCCTTACCCCGCCGACCCATTTGCCTGATGCCGAGCGGCGTGAATCGAGCTGCACGCGGCCGTCGGCGTCCAGCGAGCGCCCGTGGGGGTAGGAGAAGGCAACACCGTCAGGCATCGCGATGGCGTTTCCCACCATGCCGAAAGAGCCGTTCGTCCCGTAAAAGCCGATAACCGCGGTGTCGGGCTGGCGCGCGACGGCCATCGCGATGCCCTCGCCGGAACTGACGGTGGAAGGGTTCACCAGCACCGCGACTTTGCCGCGGAACCGGGGCTTCTGCGGATGCGAGAGTGCTGGGGCCGGATCCAAGACCGCGGTGCCTATATATTCGTCGAATTTGACCGCCTCGAAGCGTCCGGTGCGGCCATCGAATTGCTCCACGCGTTCGTAGAATTCAGGCTTGTCCGTGAAGAATCCGGCGATGTCGGCGGCCAGTTGGTCGGATCCGCCATGATTGCCGCGCAGGTCCAGCGCCAGGCGGGTGACGCCCTCGCGGATCATCGCATCGAGTGCCTTCGCCACCGCGTCGCGCAGCGCGGACGGATAGCGCTCCGGCGCCTCGAGGTCGACGAGGAGGCTGATAGAAAGGTAGCCGATTCCCGGTTCGAGGATGCGCCAGGCGACGACAGGATCCGGGCCGCCGATCGGCGGGCTTTTCATGAAATTCACCATGTGGATGTCGGCCATCGCATCCGGTGCTGCCGTCAATATGGCGCTTCGGATTTCCCGGTCGCCAGGATTTCGGTAGCGTACGGTGACCTGACTGCCGCCCGGACCGCGCGGCAGCGCCATGAGGCGCGCCAGCCGCAGGCGCTCGGTGGTGGCACTATTCCCGAACCAGCGCGCGTCGGCCTGCTCCAGCGCGCGCGCGACGGAAAGCCCGTTCCATTCGACGATTTCCGCGCCGGCCGAGATGGGCGATCCGGGCTTGGCCGCCGCCGCGATCACGGCGCCCGAGTCCGTTTCCGCCAGGCCTATGCCGAAACTGCCGCCGAAGAGCCGGTCGCGCAGGGTGTCGTACTCGATGTCGGTCACCACGTGCCCATCGGGAATCTCGGCGATGTAATCGCGCATCGCGAGATGGTAGGCGTTCGTGTCGCCGGCGGATTGCGCCGCAGCGATCCTCGGCGCGTATGCCGCGCGCAGGTCGTTCCAGTCCAGGCCCTTCCATTCGGTGAACGCGTATTCGGTCGAGAATTTTTCATGCGCCGCTTCGAATGCGCCTATCCATGAAAGCGCGGAAAAATCGCCGGGTTCGGGATCGGAATATTCAGGCGCATTCTGGGCTCCCGCGCTTCCGGTTGCAAATATCAGCGCGCATAACGCGAACGCCATTGCGAAGGACGATCTGGCCATTGGCGAGCCCCTTTCAGTCGAAGAGGGCGGACAGGTCCAGGTCCGCCCAGCCGGAATGCCCGAATCCCCTGAACATGATCCGCATGTCCACGGGCACCGCAATCACCTGCAGGACTGTGCCGAAGGTCGTGCCGTCGACGACGGGGCCGCCCTTGTCCACCGTGGCGTCCATCATCCGCTTCACGGTGTCCAGGGTGACGCCTGCGCGCCATTCCGGCGAATCCAGCAGCGCGTCCAGGCAGACCTGCCGGTCGTCGTGCGCGTTCTGGGGCAGTTCGATAACCTTTCCGAGCCAGGGTTCCCAGGTGGGGCGCTCGAAATGATTGAGCGCATACAGGACACCGCCGGTTTCCTCCACCACCCTCGATCCGAAGGTCGGAATTTCCACCGAGACCGCGCGTTCGGGGCTCGCTGCCTGGATGATGTAGGATGCGTCCAGTTTCGCCGTCGTAAGCTTTTCGATCATCGCATCGAGGGAATCCGCGGTGCGGATGAAATCGAAAAGCGAGGCGACCGAGAACCGCGCATCGGGATTGCATCCCGCATCGGAACCCGAGCCGTTGTTCAGTTCGACCAGCACGCCCTTTTCGTTGAAGCCCGTTTCCACATAGGTCTGGCCGATCGGCCTGATGTTGGCGAACGAAAGGCTGCCGTCCGTCGGGTTGAACGCGACCAGCGCGATGTATTTCATGTAGGGCAGCATGGCTTCGCGGGTCATGTCCCAATTGCGCGCGAAATAGAGCTTGCCGTCCACGGTGCGCGGCGCCGAGACCGCGATGCCGGAGCAGGCCGGCGCATTGTCCGCGGCCTCGATCACCAGGCCGGGCAGCAGGTAGAACGAGGCGTCCAGCAAAAGGTGATCTCCGAAGGAAAGGCCCGAGGTTTCCGCCATGCCCTCGAGCAGCGAGCGCATTTCGGGCGTGTAGGTCGTGAAGATCTGGCGCATCTGTTCCGCATGCGCGGGCGTGAGTCCGCGCTTCGCAAGGTCCGCGGCGATGCCGGCATGGAATTCGCGGAGTTCTTTCGACAGCAGGGCACCGTATTGGCGGCCCATTTCGCGCCAGCTTCCCTGCAGGCTGAGAACCGGATAGCCGCCGACCGAACTGCGCCACGCACGTCCGCCTCCGTACGAGGCGGCGGGCACCAGGCCGGGCAGCGCCGGGGGCGCGGCGCCGAATGCCGCGGGATCGGCGCCCTTCACGCCGTAGGACCTCATCATGAATTTCAGCGATTCGCGCCCGTCGGCACCCCTGACGGCCCTCACGGTAAGTCCGCCGTAGCGGCCGAGCCCGCAAATCGCGGAGACGCCGTCGGAAACGGGGTCCAGCACGAACGACGTGATGCCGTTGTTCAGGATGAGCATGCCGTCCGATTCCTTAAGGCTGAACCACGACAGATCGCCCATCGTATGCTCGAGATCGTTGCGGTCGGGCTCGATCTCGATCCATGAACCGAGCCGCGCTTTCCATGCGGCGGGAATCGGTTTCGGCGCAAAGCGCTCCGCCTGGGTGATCGACGCGCCTTGCGCGTGCAGGACCATGATCTGCCTGCCGCGGGCCTCCTTGAATTCGTAGGCCACCGGCGAGTCCGCGGCGGTGCGGAAGAGCCCGTCCGACCACACCCGCAGGAGGCCATGGTCCTTCATCGCGCCGTCCGGGCCCGCGGGACCGGTGCGCCATGCGAGGCCTCCGGCGGTCGGGGTGAATATTTCGTATGCGCCTGCGTCGTCGTTGACATACACGCCCGCGAGGTTCGCGAGCATTCTTTCGGGTACATCGGCCTGCGTCGGCGCGGCGGACTTCGGCTCCTCGGGCCTTTCGATTCCGTGCCGGGCTTTCAGCGCGGCGACGAGCGCGGATTTTGCGATCGATGCGACGATGCCGCCCGATCCGGTGGAATTGGCGACCGCGAACGCGGCGAGTTTGCGCCCGGGGATCACTTCGAGGTGGCTGCGGTAGGCGAGCGTGGCGCCGTTGTGCCAGTAGACGGGACCGGCCCAGGAGAGGGCGGGATCGAACAGGATGAACGAAAGCCCCTGCGTGAAGTCCGAGTCCGGCGGATTTCCCGGATATTGCGGAGCCAGCATCGCGTTGAGCGATTCGCTCTTGAGGATGCGGGCGCCGCCGATCGATCCTTCGCCCAGGAGCGTCCTGAGATAGCGCCCCATCTGGTTGGCGCTTGCGACGATCGATCCCGAGGCCGGTATGTTGATGTAATTCTGCGGGAATTCGTTGCCGTCCGCGTAGGCCTTCGAGAGGTGCGACAGGAGCTCGGGATCGCGCTTGTAGAACGATGCGGGCGCCATGCCCATCGAGGCGAGGAACGCTTCCGAATATTCCGGGAATTCCCTGCCCGAGGCAGCCTCGATTACATTTTCAAGCAAGGCGACCGCGGTGTTGGAGTAGGCCCATCGATAACCGGGCGGATAGGTGGCGTAATCTTCGGCCAGCCAGGCGAGGAGGCGCTTGTTGAAGTCGAGGTCCGGTTTCACGGCGAATGCGCCGGCGACGAAATCACCCGGGATGCCCGAGTGGTGCGCCATCATGTCGCGAACGGTGATCGGCCGGTCGTTGCGCGGAAAATCGCGCGCGGTCGGGCCGAGCGCGAATCCGGGAATGTAGTCGGTCACCGGCCGGTCGATGTCGAGCTTGCCCTGTTCGGCGAGTTGCATCACCATGAGTCCGGTGAAGGTCTTCGACACCGATCCGATCTCGAACATGGTGTCGGCGTCGACTTTCTTTTCCGCTTCGGCATCGGCGAGCCCGAAGCCCTCCGACCAGACCACTTCGTCGCCGTCGACGAGGACCAGCGACATTCCGGTGGTCTTCGTCTGGGCCATCATCGTGGCTATGGCCGGACGGATCTCGTCCGCGATGCCCTCCCAGCCGGTCTTGAGGATGTTCTGGGCCGATGCCGCCGCGGTTGCCCACAGCAGGGCGAATGACGCGATGGCCGCCACGAGCGACGTGCGGATCCTTGATTCCGTGTGTCTCATTTCCAACTCCCTGTCATTCGGCGATTTCGATCGTCGCGCCATCGGAAGAGGCCGGGTATACGACCAGCCAGGCGCCCTTTTCCGAAGACCAGCGGGCCGCGCCGTCTGCGCGGCCAGATGCGGCCTGTTCGAAATTTCCGTCGTACAGGCGCCACAGCGCCGCGCCGGCGATGGAAACCAACCCGGACTCGGGCAGGCGCAGCCATTCGCCCAGGCCCGCGCCGCGCGCCTGCGCATCCTGCGCAAGCTTCGTCATGCCGATTCCGGCTGCCGGCACCGTGGCCGCCCGCCTGTACCGCTCGGCGCCGAAGCGCAGGTACTCGACCCCGTGCAGGGTTTCCGCGCGCAAATCCTTGAGGTCGCGGCTGAAGGCGACGGGCGTGAAAAGCCACATGCCCGCGGTGTCGGCATCGAGCGCCATCATCATCTGCGTGCCGTCGAGCGCATCCGCGATGACGTAGCCGGGAAATTCATCCATGCCGCGGGGCTTCATGACCGGCGAGGCGGCCGCGCTCGGATCCTCGACATCAACAAGATCGGTCGCGAGAAGCCAGTCGGTTCCCATGCGGGCGCGCCAGGCTTCCGGCAGCGGCGGCAGGGCCGGCACCTTCTGCGCGAGGGGCATGCTGGCAAGGTAATGGGCGAAGCCCGCCGGATAGCGGATCTGGAAATAGGTCCGCCCGCCGTTGCGCGGGAACCGCACCGAAACCGGATAGCCGTCTTTCGAGTACCATCCATCGGCGCGCAGCGTGAGGTCCGCGTGCGCGGGTACCCATTTGTCGCCGGCGAATGATTCGATGGTGAGGGCGCCGGACGAGCCGAAGCTTGCGCGGGAAATCGAGAAGGGCATGCCCATGTAATATCCGGCGATTTCGGCCCGTTCGCGCAGGTCCGGCGCCGCGGCGGGCGCGGCCGCGAAGGGCGCCTTTTCCGGCATGCGCGCTATGCGGCCCCGTTCCGCGAGCGCGCGGAGCAGCACCTGTTCGGCGATCGCGTTCGCGTCCGAGGAACCGAATCCCGATGCGCCGAGGACGACCACCGCCAGTCCCTCGTCCGGCGCCACGATCATCGTGGAACCGTAGAACCCGAGGTCGCCGCCCTTCTGCCAGGCGCGGATTCCGACCGCTGCCAGGCCGGGCTGGCTCATCGTGTCCCAGCCGAGGCCGGACCGGAAAATATCGGCGGCGGCGAGCGGCCAGAACATTCCCGCGGTCTGGTCGACTCCCGTCGCTTCGATGGAGGCCGCCGACAGGAGGCTTCCCGGCCGCAGGAAGGCGGACGCGAAACGCGCCAGGTCGGAGGCGGACGCGAACAGGCCGCCGGTGCCGTGCAGGTTCAGGAACACGTCGGGACCGAAGGTCTCGTCTCCGGCGGGAACCGCGTACGCGCCGGCGGGAAGGGGCTTCGTATTGTGGGTGGCGTCGCGCATGCCCAGGGGATCGAGGATTTCGCGCTGTACGAAATCGGTGTAGCGCAGGCCGCTGACGCGGCGGATCAGCACCTCGAGCAGGGAGAAGCCGTCGTTGGTGTAGACGGCGTTGGTGCCGGGTTCGAATTTGAGGAGCTGCAGGGCCTGGGCGCGCATCACGTGCTCGGAATAGTCGAGGAAGGGGCCTCCGGCGCTGCCGCCGCCGATGATCTGCTGGCCCGGCAATCCGGAACTGTGGTTCAGCAGCATCCGCACCGTGATGTCCCGATACCTCGGATCCTCCATGGTGAATTCGGGCACGTACTTCACGTATGGCGCGTCGAGGTTCACCAGGCCGCGGTCGGCGAGTTTCATCACGGACGCGGTGACGAACATTTTCGACACCGAGCAGAGGCCGAACATGGTGCGTTCGCCGACCGGTTTTCCGGTGCCGGGTTCCTGCTCGCCGAAGCCGCCCCGCCACAGCACGCCGTTCGCGTCGGCGAGCGCGACCGCCACGGCGGTTGAATGCTTTTTCTCCATGACGGCGCGCGCCGCCTCGCCCGCTTCGCCGGCGATCACCTCGATCTGCGCCTGGGTGAAGGCCATTGCTCCGGGCGCACCCGCCGCGGCGGGAAGCGCCGCTGCGAAGGCGATCAGCACTGCAATCGCTGCCATTACCGCCGCCGCGTTATGGGTCCGGAAATGTACGGAAATCCGTCGGATGATCATGGCTGCCGCTCCTTGCTGCGCCCTTACCAGGGCATTGGGCTGGTTTTTCATGCGAATAAACCTCCAATAAATCGAATAACGCTATTTTACACTGTTTTTATTGGGCAACGCATTGCCAGGACATGCGATATGCCATCGGTAATTATGAAGTACCGGCGTCGGCCGCGCAACCTACCTGCTTGAAGGCTGCGCATCGCCGGCACTAGGATGGGGTCATGCTGGTCGCCTTGCAGAGTGTGGTTTCCGTCATTTTCATGATCGGCGTGGGGTTCGCGCTCGCCCGCAGGGGCTGGTTCGGCGAGGGTGCGGGAGCCCTGCTGTCGCGCATGGTGGTGACGATTTCGCTGCCGGCCTACATGATCGCGAACATCATGGGCGGGTACGACCGCGCCAGGCTGCTGGACATGCTGCCGGGCTTGCCGGTGCCCTTCGCGGTGGTGTTCTCGGGCTATGTGGTCGCGGTGGTTCTGGCGCGCCTGTTCAGGGTGGCGCCCGGCAGGCGGGGCGTGTTCCGCGTGCAGTTCGCGCAATCGAACACTATTTTCATAGGATTGCCGGTGAACATGGTTCTGTTCGGCGAGGCCAGCCTGCCGTACGTGCTCATGGCGTACATCGCGAACACGACGACGTTCTGGACGCTCGGGGTGCACGGCATCGCGATGGACGGGGCGCGGGCCGAGGGTCGGCCGCCCCAGCCGCTGTTTTCGGCGGAAAGCCTGAGGCGCATTTTTTCGCCCCCGCTGACGGCGTTTCTTCTGGCGGTGCTCCTGGTGCTGGCGGGCATAGGCCTGCCGCGCTTCGTGCTGGATACCTGCAGGACCCTCGGCGCGATGACGACGCCGCTGTCGATGCTGTTCATCGGCATCGTGATCGCCAAGGTGGATCCGAAGCGCATAACGCTGGGGGCCGACCTGCTGCTGGTGGTTATCGGGCGCGTGCTGGTGGGGCCGCTGCTGCTGGTGCTGATCGCGCGGCCGCTGGACCTGCCGCCGCTGATGAAGCAGGTGTTCCTGATCCAGGCGGCCATGCCGTCCATGACGCAGACGCCGATCCTGGCCGGCAGCTACGGGGCCGATGCCGAGTTCGCCGGCCTGACCAGCTCGGTGACCACGGTGCTCGGCCTGGCCTCGATCCCCATATGGATGATGCTGGTGCAGGCCCT
>CAYRXK010000004.1:29488-39233 GCA_964428265.1 uncultured Treponemataceae bacterium | reverse complement strand
CCACGGTGCTCGGCCTGGCCTCGATCCCCATATGGATGATGCTGGTGCAGGCCCTATTCGGGTAAACCGTCGGTCGCGATATGGACTGCCGTCCGGCGCAGGGATAGAATGCGGTAAAGTCTGGTGCTCGCTGCGGACCGCAGGAGAAAAAAGTATGATCAGGCGTTATTTCCCCGCAACCCTCGCGCTTACCCTGCTGGCTTCCTTGTGTTTTGTGTCCGGAGTTTCAGCGTTTTCGTTCGAGGCGCTGCCGAACGCGAACGGAACGGTGGATGTGCGCGCATCGCACGAGTGGGAGTGGGCGCCGGGCATCTACTCGGGCCTGCGCCTCTCGCTGTCCAATCCGATGGATGCGATGAAGGAGGCGAACGCGTACGTCGCCACTTCCGGCCGGGTGATCGAATCCTCGGCGGACATCATCGGCGTGCGGTTCGGAAGTCGGCGATCGATTGGCGCGGCATTGAATTTCCAATATTCGAATGACGTCATCAGGGAAATCGGGTATGTGGATGCCGCGGGGCCGGTCCGGTATTTCCTCGTGAACGACCGCACGATCGATATGTTCCTGCCGCGATTGACCCTGGAATTCGACGACGACATCGGTCCGTTGCGGATTTCCGCGGACGCGGAAGCGGCCCCGTGGCTCGGCGTGCAACTCGGCCAATCGCTGTACGTCGGATCGTCCGGTTCCCTGGTTCCCCGGACGCTGGATACGTTTTCCACTGGTTGGGCTGCCGCTTCCGGCCGGCTCGGCGTGGCGCTGGATCTGCCGGCGTTCATGCCGGAACTGGAATGCACCGTGGACTACGTGCCCATCGCCTACGACTACCTGGATTATTCGTACGCGAGAAAGCGCCTGGATTCCACGATCATCAATTTCGGGATCATGGGCGGGGTGACCCTACACGGATCCGGTGGCGCCGAATCCGCTCCAAGGTTGATGGCCGGGTACGAATGGAACAGGGTCCGCGACAACGCGACCGGTGCATTTGTCGTGGACGGCGGGCGCATGAGGTTTTCGCTGGGGGTGCGGCTGCCCTGACTTCGCCCGGCGACCGGCTGCGTTGCGCGATCAGTATCCTGTCAGGGCGCGGGACGATCCTGATCGTAGTAATAGGAAAAATTCCATTCGTTGCCCATCCGGTCCCAGTACACGGATCTCAGGGCGTTCGGCGCACCGGCTACTCCGCCGAGTTCCGATTTTTTCAATCTGTACGGTGAAAGATCCATAACGCCATCGCGATAGTACAGCTGGCCGAAGTCTTCGGGCTGTTTGACCCAGATCCGCGGGAAATAGTAATAGTACTGCTTCGCCGAGAGGCGAATTTCAGTTTCGCTCGGCCTCTCCAGCCTGCCGTTCCTGACGGTCCACCATGAGTAAAACAATTTTTGCACGTAACCGGAGCTGTCATAGGTGATCCGGGTTTCCGGGAAAATGAATCCTTCGGGATTTCCCCCTGTACGCGACGGGAAGGATAGATTCCTGAAATGATATGTGGTGCCGCTGATGGTAAGGGCGTAATCTCCAGCGAACGGAGTGGAGGGTGTCTGAAATTCATCGTTGATATAATTAAAATAGTACTGGTTGAATTGCCCTCCGCCTTCTCCGGTTCCATGCCAGTTGGCGTACATGCCGGTCTTCTCCGTGCCGGTCCGGTCCACGTAGGTGTTGCCTGGCGGAAATTCCAGGAAAACGGTCTGATATTCGGGGTGAGGGAATGATCGGTTCAGCCAGAATACGATGCTGAACAATGGTCCGATAAGGGAAGGTATCGGTACGTTCGGGGTTGCGCCGGAAAAATCATTCCTATAGAAAATTCCCCCTTCACGGGATGCCGAAATCTGCCACAACCGGTTTTCATCGGCGTCATATCTGCCGTTGCCATCCACATCGGGATTGAGCGTCTGGATGAAGCCATCGTCATAGAACGAGTATGAAGAGAGATCATTTCCCGAATAACCAGCCGCGGCGAGCAAGTTCGCGGAGTTGATCGAGGAAGAATAGGAATTCGCACCCTGTGTCAGCGTGCCAAGCTGTATCTCGCTTTCGGCGGAATTGCTGATCGGCAGGGAATCGAGCCCATTCGATACGATTTGTAGGTTTCCGATTATCTGAATGGCACCCGAGATAGCTTTGGATTTCTGATCCACTACTCGCGCGAGCGCGGGATTATTCACGAATCCGACGACATTGACCGATCCTTTCGGCAGGATCAGTTCATTGGAGCCGCCGGATAACGCCTGCCGATGGAGCGTCGGTGTCTGCTCGTTGGCGTCGAGGTAGATGATTTCGTTCGCGACTGGCAAGGTTCTGGCTGTCGCATCCAATGCTCTGGCCGCAGAAGGGATTTTGAATTTTACGGTAGTGGTGCCCGAAGGCTCCTGGCCTTGAAATCCGATCGCGATGGCATCGCATCCCGATAATGCTAAAACCATGGCCAAGCCCACTGCAAGGATGTACGGCCCGACATGCGCCCGATGTGACGATCCGGAAGGGAACCACATTTTTGCCATGATGCGTCCTTTTTCGGGATCGTAGCACCGGAATTCTGGGATGTCAAATTGAAATAAGGAAATACGGAATATTTTGCGCAACCATCGATGTAGTCGGCGGTAGAAAAGGGGAGCGCGACCCCCACGTTCAAGGTGCCGCGCTCCCGATGGGACGTTGATTGGACGGGCTTTCGCCTCAGGCGTAAACTCCCAGGCTACTACTTCAGGCTACCGCCTCAGGCCTTCGCCGTGGCCCACTTGCCCGTGCGGCGCTCGCCGGCTTGCGGGAAGGCGTCGGTGCCGCGCAGCGAATCGGCGATTTCGTCCTCGTGCAGGGCGTGGTCGGCCAGCTCGCCGTCGAAATAGCTCTTGTAGCCGGCCAGGTCCATGATGCCGTGGCCGGAGAGGCCGAACACGATCACCTTCTCCCTGCCCTCTTCCTTGGCGCGTTTCGCCTCGCGGATGGTCTGCGCGACGGCGTGGCTGGTTTCCGGAGCGACGATGATGCCCTCGGCGCGGGCGAAGGTCACGGCGGCTTCGAAGCACTCGATCTGGCCGACGGAACGCGGAGAGATCAGGCCCTCCACCGCGGCCTGGGATACGAGGGGCGACATGCCGTGGTAGCGCAGGCCGCCGGCGTGCAGCGTGGGCGGCATGTATTCGTGGCCGAGGGTGTACATGGGCAGGAGCGGGGTCATGCCTGAATAATCGCCCAGGTCGTAGCGGAATTTTCCCTTGGTCAGGGTCGGGCAGGAGGCGGGCTCCACCGGCAGGATTTCGATGTCGGCGCCATGGATCTTGTCGCGGATGAAGGGAAAGGCAAGTCCCGCGAAATTCGATCCGCCGCCGGCGCAGGCGATGACCTGGTCCACCTTTTTCTCGCCGAATATCGCCAGCTGTTTTTTCGCCTCCAGGCCGATGATGGTCTGGTGCAGCATGACGTGGTTCAGGACGGAGCCGAGCGCATATCGCGTCTTTCCTTCGGGGTCGGTCACCGCGGCTTCGACGGCTTCGCTGATGGCGATGCCGAGGCTGCCCGGCGAGTGGGGCGATTTGGCCAGCACGGCGCGGCCGGCGGCAGTGCGCTCGGAGGGGCTGGGAATGCATTCGGCGCCCCAGGTCTGCATCATCATGGCGCGGTAGGGCTTGTGGTGGTAGCTCGATTTTACCATGAAGACTTTGCATTCCATGCCGAACTGGGCGCAGGCGAAGGCAAGCGAGGAGCCCCACTGGCCGGCGCCGGTTTCGGTGGTGAGCTTGGTGATGCCGGCGACCTTGTTGTAGTAGGCTTGCGCGACGGCGGTGTTGGGCTTGTGGCTGCCCGCGGGCGAGACGCTCTCATCCTTGAAGTAGATGCGCGCGGGCGTTCCGAGCGCCTTTTCCAGGGCGAAGGCGCGGCGCAGGGGCGAAGGCCTCCAGCGGTAGAGGATGGAGAGGACATCCTGCGGGATGTCGATGTAGCGGTCCTGCGACATTTCCTGTTCTATCAGGTTCATCGGGAAGACGGCGGCGAGCTGTTCGGGGCTCAGTGGTTTGCCGTCGGGCCCCAGGGGCGGGAGCATGGGCGTGGGCAGGTCCGCGGCGAGGTTGTACCACTGGCGCGGCATCTCGGATTCGGAAAGGATGACTTTGGTCTGCATGCGGTGCCTCCGTGGCGTCGCGTCGCGGGCATTGCGGCGCCCTGTCCGGGCGTTTTCTGCGCTCGATGGACGTGCTGTATCTGTCTGTAGAAACATATTGGCACGGTGGTGATGTTACTGTCAATAGATACGCATGCGATTTTTCCGCGGTTTTTCCGATTTGACATCGCGCCCCGACGCTGGCCATACTTGCCGGACTATGCGCATCCTGCAGATTCAGCATTGGGAACCGCGTTTCGTCTACGATTCGGTGGGATATTTCGAGCGCCATGGCGATATGGTGGATGATTTCGGGTTCTTTCCCGGACCGGGCGGGCGATCAACAATCTTCGATGAACCAGATCCCGAGGGCTACGATGCGGTGATCGTGTACGGCGGCTACATGAGCGCCTACGATGACGCGGGCCATCCCTGGCTGGCCGACGAATTGCGCTATATCGAGCGCTGCGCGCGGGCCGGGACGCCGCTTCTGGGGATTTGCCTGGGGTCGCAGCTGTTCGCGCGCATGCTGGGCGCGCGCGTGTTCAGGACGCCGGTGCCGGAGTTCGGGTTCGCGCGGATCCTGCCCACGCCGGAAGGCGCGGCGCATCCGGCGTTCGGGCGGCTGTTCGCGCCGGCGGGCGGCCTTGTGGCGGCGTCCGCGGACGCCGAAGCTGCGGCGCCCTCGCCGTTCACGGGCCTGGAATGGCACGAGGACGCATGGGAACTTCCGTCGGGCGCGACCCGGATCGCTACCGGCGACCATTGGGAAAACCAGGCCTTCGCGTACGGCGACCGCATGCTCGCCATCCAGTTCCACCTCGAATTCACGCATGAACACATGCGGGCGGCCTTCGCCGAAGAACGGGAAAACCTGCCGCGCGGGCCGGCCTGCGCGGATCCGGAGGCGGTGCTGGCCGACCGGGCGAGCTTTGACGCGACCGCGCGGAGCATGGAACTGCTGCTGGACGGTGTGCTGGGGCGCTGAATCGGAGACTGTACACCTCGATCCGGGAATCCGGAGGGCCCCGGCGCGCACCGGCATGCGCGGCATGCGCGGCGACCCCGGATCCCTAGGGGGGTGTTGCGCTAGTACGCGTACAGGGACTTGTACCGCACGCGGTACACGTGGATGTACGCGGAGTTGTGCAGATGGGTGTACAAGGATTTGTACAACAGGCTGTACAACAGGCTGTACAACCGGATGTACAGCCTGTGGTAAGGCGACGCACAGCGCGCGGGGCTGATCGGATGGGCGGGGCGCCTTGATGGCAGGCTGGTGGGGCGCGGGCCCGGCCACCGCCTCCTCGATCATTTTTCCTCGCTGACCAGGACGCGCTTGCCGCGCGCCTTCAGGATGACAGGTACCGCGATCCACAGGATGGCCACGACCAGCAGCGCGGCGGAGACCGGCCGGCGCAGGAAAATGCCGTAGTCGCCGTTGGAGCCGGTCAGGGCGCGCCGGAAGTTGTTTTCCAGCATGGGTCCCAGGATGCGGCCGAGCACCAGGGGCGCGGCGGGAAAGTCATTCGACACCAGGAAATAACCGGCCATGCCGAAGATCAGCATGACGATCAGGTTGAAGGTGTTGCCCTGCACGGCGTAGATGCCGAAGAAACAGATGCCCACGATGATGGGCAGCAGGTACTTCGCGGGCACCTCGACCAGTTTGGCGAAGATTTTCACCAGGGGCATGTTCAATATCAGCAGCATCAGGTTGCCGAGGAACATCGAGGCGATGACGCCCCAGGCTACCTGCGGGTGCTTGTCGAACAAAAGCGGCCCCGGCGCGACGTTGTACATCATGAAGGCGCCCATCAGCACCGAGGTGGTGGCCGAACTGGGAATGCCCAGCGCCAGCAGGGGAATCAGCGCGCCGCCGGCGGCCGCGTTGTTGGCCGATTCGGGGCCCGCGACGCCTTCGATGGCGCCCTTGCCGAACTCTTCCGGATGCTTGGAAAGACGCTTTTCCGTGGTGTACGACAGGAAGGACGACAGGGTGGCGCCCGCTCCCGGCAGGATGCCCAGGAAAAAGCCCATCACCGAGCCGCGCGCGATCGGCTTCCAGCTGCGGCGCAGGTCGTCGCGGGTGGGAAGCACGCGGCCGATCTTCGGAAAGTCCTGCGGGGCGCCGTCGCGGTCCAGGATGGTCTTGAACACCTCGCCCAGCGCGAACATGCCCACCGCGATGGTGATGAAATCGATGCCCTGGTAGAGCACCGGCACGCCGAACGCGAAGCGCTCGGACCCGGACACCGAGTCGATGCCGATCGTGGACAATAAAAGACCCGTCACCATCATGATCAGGGCCTTCAGCATCGACTTGCCCGCCAGGCCCGTGATGGCGGCAAGGCCCAGGACCACCAGCGAGAAGTACTCGGTGGGGCCGAACCGCAGGGCTACATCGGCCAGGGGCCGCGCCAGGATGGTCAGCATGACGAGGGCGAAGAGACCGGCGATGAAGGAGCCGATGGCGGCGATGGCCAGCGCGGCGCCGGCGCGGCCCTTGCGCGCCATCTGGTAGCCGTCCAGGCAGGTGACCACGGAAGCCGATTCGCCGGGCGTGTTGATGAGCACGCTGGTGGTGGATCCGCCGTACATGGCGCCGTAGAACACGCCGGACAGCATGATGATGGCGCTGGTGGCGGCGTCCTCGGGCGCGAGCATGCCCGTGACCGACGCGGTGATCGGGATCAGGATGGCGGTGCCCGACGAAGGGCCGATGCCCGGCAGCACGCCGACCGCGGTGCCGATGAACACGCCGATAAAGCAGAACAGGATGTTGTGCGGCTGCAGCGCCTGCGCGAAGCCCTGCGCCAGAAATCCCCAGGTGTCCATGGTATCAGCCTCCCGCGAAGGGTGCGGTCAGGAATTCCGGAAAGGGAGGCAGGGTCCCCTGGAACACGACCACGTACACGGAATAGACCGCGCCCGCGAACGCGGCGGCGATGAGCGCGGACTTCCAGAGCTGCTTCCGCTCGAGCAGCTGGAACATGAAGGTAAGGAACAGGAAGGTCGAGATCACATAGCCGGCGGGCTCGAAAATGGCGATGTAGACCGCCGCCGCCGCGATGACGGTGGCAAGCGTGCGGAAATCGCCGGCCGAGCCCTTCTTGCCCTCGCCCTTGAAGGAGAGCGCATTCCAGATCACGCCGACGCTCAGGCCGGCCAGCACGAGACCCAGCAGCGTGGGAAACACCGAGGGGCCGACATTGCTGCCGTAGGAACTCGAGGTGATGCCCCGCGAGGCGATCACGAAAAAGGCGCCGATCGCCAGGAAGGCGCTGCCGGCGATCAGGTCGAAACGCTTGTTGATCAATGCTGCCCCCGTTGTGATGTCGCGATGTGCGGTGATGCGGCGAGGGGAGGCGGCCAGGCCGCCTCCCCCTCGATCCGACAGAACCGGAACGACGCTTACTTCGCCATGCCGAGCGCGGACAGCAGTTCGGCCAGGTCCTTGTTCTGCTCGTCCAGGTTTTTCACGAAGGCGTCGCCGGCCAGGAAATCGGCGTCCCAGCCGCGCTTCTGCAGTTCCTGCGCCCAGAGGTCCGTCTTGGAAAGCTTGGTGAAGGCATCGATCCAGTAGGCCTTGGCTTCGGCGCCCATCTGGGGCGGTCCGAAGACGCCGCGCCAGATCACGAAGTCGGCGGGGATGCCCGCTTCGCGGAGGGTGGGAACGTCCTTGAACACGCCGCCCAGGCGGGCCGGGGCGTTCACGGCAAGGACACGGACCTTGCCGGCCTCGACATATTCCGAAACCGAGGCGGACACGCTGGTCAGGACGTCGCCGTTGCCGCCGAGGATGGCGGCCATGGCTTCGGCCTTGCCGTCGTAGGAAATGTACTTCACCTTCTTGGGATCGACGCCGGACCTGCTGGCGGGCAGGAGGAAGGACAGGTGGTCGACCGCGCCGGGGCCCGAACCGCCGACGACCGACACCTTGGATGGATCGGCCTTCATGTCGGCGAACATGGACTTGATGTCCTTGTACTTGGAGTTGGCGGGCACCGCGATGACCGCGTAGTCCACGAAGAACTGCGCGAGCGGGGTGACGTTTTTGTAGGTGAAGGGGGAGTTGCCTTCCTTCTTCAGGTTGTTGATGAGCATGGTGGGCGAGGTGAGGAAGAGCTTGTGGTCGTTCTTCACGTCCTTGACGACGTACTCGGCCAGGAACACGGAGCCGCCGCCTCCCGGGCGGGCTTCGACGAGCATCTGCTGGTCGACCAGCTTGGTGTCGGTCAGGGCCTTGGTGATGGCGCGCAGGGCCATGTCGAAGGCGCCGCCGGCGCCCGAGGGGGCCACGAAGGTGATGGTCTTGGCGGGGTACTTGGGGGCGGCGACCGCGGCCGCGGTGGTCAGGGTCGCGAGCGCGAGCGCCGCGATGAACTTGCCGGAAAGGATTCGCTTCATCGATTCCTCCTACATGAAATGCCGCGCCGCATCAGCGGGCGGATTTGCGCAAAATGGCATCGAGCACGGCGGCGATGTCCGCAGGCGGGGTGTTGCCGAAATCGGCCCGGAGGTCAAGGTCGGCCAGCGCCTGCAGTTTCGCCTTGGTGGCGGCGGAGGCCGAGCTGTCCAGCCCGAGTTCCGCCAGGGTTTCCATCACTTCGCCCATTTCCGACACGCGTCGCTCCGCGGCGATGGCGGTGCGGGTGACCAGGAGGGTGGCGGTTTCCGCCAGGGGGCGGGAATCGATCGTGCCGGAGATGGAGGCCATGATTTCCCTGTCCACGCCGGCCTTGCGGCCCGCGGTCAGGGTTTCCAGGAGCAGGGCGGTCAGGCCCTTCATGAAGATGCTGCGGAGCATCTTGAGCGAGGACGAGGAGCCCGCGGTTTCGTTGATGAAATCGATCTTCATGCCGAAGGGCGACAGGCGGTCCAGGAAGGCGCGGGCGCCGGTTCCCGATACCGCCAGCGGCACCTTGTGGCCGTGCGGCGGCACGAGTTCCATGACCGCGACGTCGGCGAAGAGGGCGCCGGCCGCGGCCATGACCGCGCCGATTTCCTTCTTTACGCCGGGCGATGCCGAATTGAGGTCGGCGTACACGGTGCCGGCGCGGATCGAGGCGGCGGCTTCCTTCGCGATGGACAGGGCGTACTTGGCGCTGGTGGCGCACAGGACGGTGTCGCAGGCTGCCATGAGGTCAGGCAGGCTCGGCATCAGGGTCACGCCCGCGCCGGCCGCGCGTTCGCGCACCAGGGGGCCGACCTTCGGGTCGCCCGCCATGACGTCGAACGCGCGGATGGGGCCGAGCCCCGCGCCGACCAGGCCCGGGCCCAGGCCTTTGGCGATGTGGAACGCGGCCTCGCCAAAGCCGATGAATCCGAGTTCGGGCATCAGCGGGCTCCGGCGGGCGTAGCGGCCTGGGCCTGGGCGGCGGCGCGGGCGGCGCGCAGGGCGGCCTCGTCGTCGTAGTATTTCACGCCCAGCTTGGCCAGCAGCTCACGGTAGCCGTAGAAATCCACGCCCAGCTGGCCGTCGGCGATCTTGGCGCGGGTGGCTTCTTCCTTTTTTTCGCGGGCGCGCGAGGCTTCCAGCGATTTCCGGATGTCGCACTTTTTCACGACCACGACGCCGTCGTCGTCGGCGACGATGAGGTCGCCCGGTTCGACGATGGTGCCGGCGCAGA
>CAYRXK010000004.1:17128-29388 GCA_964428265.1 uncultured Treponemataceae bacterium | reverse complement strand
CCGTCGTCGTCGGCGACGATGAGGTCGCCCGGTTCGACGATGGTGCCGGCGCAGACGGCGGGCGCGTTCACCCAGCCGGACTTGATCTTGGTGGTGCCTGTGCAGCACACCGACGCGGTCCAGACGGGGAAGCCCATCTCGCGCAGGCGGGCGGTGTCGCGGCAGCCTGCGTCCATGATGACGCCGCGCACGCCGCGGGCCATCAGGCTCTGCACCAGGAGATCGCCCATCATGCCGTGCTTGTTGGATTCGCCCTCGGTGGTGATGACCAGGATGTCGCCGGGCTGGCAGCATTCCACGGCCGCGTGCACCATCAGGTTGTCGCCCGCCTGGCAGATCACGGTGACGGCCGGCCCGCAGACCGACGCGTTCTGCTGGATCGGCCGCATGCAGTCGTCCATCAGGCCGGTCTGGCCCTGGGCTTCGTACACGGTGGCCGCGCCCAGGCGCGCGAATTCCGCGCACACTTCGGCCGGGACCCGATCGATGTTCCGGATGACGTAGCGTTCCATCAGACGAACTCCCCGCGGACGGTCGGGAAGAAGTTGGAGAAGCACTCCGCGGCCACGTACTCGTTGTTGCCGGAGATGCGGCGCGCGTGGTTGCCGCGCATCTCGGCGCGCATGGTGTAGTACTCGATCAGGTGCTTCTGCGCCTTGAAGCAGGCCATGGCCTTCTTCTTCTTTTCGAAGGTCGAGGAGATGTCGATGATGGTGCCGGGCTTGAACTCGCTGATTTCGGTCTGGTGCGGTTCGAAGCCGAAAATGGCCATCTGCTTGGTGGCCTTGAGGTTGCCGTACTGGGCGCCCGCCGAGTTGGCCATGACGCAGGCCTGGAAGACCATGTTGCAGACGTCTTCGTGGTCGGGATTGAACTGGTCCTTCGGGCTATGGGTCACCACGACGTCCGGCTTGAACTCGCGGATCTTCACGGTCAGGCGGTCCAGGCGCTCGCGGTTCACCTCCATCGGGTAGTCCTCGAAATCCCAGAATTCGATGTTTTTAAGGCCGAGTTCCGCGGCGGCGGCCAGGGTTTCGCCCTTGCGGATTTCCTTTACCTTTTCGGCGGTCTGGCCTTCGCCCTTCCAGAGGTCATTGGACTCGCCGCGCACGCCGAACGACAGCACGACGACGCAGACTTCGGCGCCGCCTTCGATATACTTGGCGATCGTGCCGCCCGAGCGCCATACATAATCCGCGGCATGCGCGCTGATCACCAGCATCCGTTTCCGTTCCACGTTGTTCTCCTTTTCGTATCGAGTGGCGCCGCTTGGTCGTCGGCGCGCCGTCTGTTGTTCTCAAAAGTGTAGTACACTTTTGCTAGATTGCAGGGTAGCACAGTTTTGTAGCTTGTCAAGCCGGATTCATGCCGACGATGTTCATGCCGGCATCAGGCCGGTTCCATGCCCTCCCGGCGCTTGACCGCGTCGGCCTCGGGCGAGGCCAGCCAGTCCAGGAGTTCGCTCGCCTGCTCCGCGCGCGCCGATGCCGCGCAGACCGCGCCGGAGAAGATGGAGATGATGGCCGCGTCGGCGGGCAGGGGGCCGAGGATGTCGATACCCTCGACATGGATGAGTTCGCTCATCTGCTGGAAGCCGAGTTCCACCTCGCCGCGGGCGATCAGGGTGCCCACCGGGGTTCCGGGGGGAGGGACGACGAGTTTGGCCTTTACCTGGTCGGCGATGCCCCAGGCTTCGAAGCGGGCGGCCAATGCCACGCCCGAGGGGCCGGTGGAGTAGCCGACGCTGCGCGCGGCCAGGATGGCTGCCTTGAGCGCGGCGGCGCTGCCGATGTCGGGCCTGGGGCTTCCCGCACGCACGGCCACGGTCACGGCCGACCGAACCAGGTCGGTGCGGCTGCCCGGGCGCGCGGTGCCGTCGGCGATCAGGGCGTCGATCGCGTCGGAGCCCAGCACGACCAGGTCGAATGCTTCGCCGGCGCGCAGGCGCTTTTCGACCGCGATCCCGCCGGCCGATTCCAGCGTGACCTCGATCTTCCGTTCGGCGGCGTACCGGGCGACAAGATCCTTCAGGGCTTCCTTGGTGGCCATGGAACTGATGCAGCGCAGGGCGGGGCTCGATCCTTCGGCGTTTTCGCTCATATTGAGGGTCTCCTTCTGGGACGGTCAAAGTGTTGAACACTATTGTTGTATAGGATGGTATCACGTTTTTGCCGCATGTCAACGATTTTTGATTGACAGCTCGGGAAAAGGGGGTATCATGTGCAAACCAAAAGTATTGAACACTTTTGCAATCATACGGAGGTTGCGACGTGAATGATCTTATAAAAGGCGCCTACGACCTGCACGTGCACGCGGGCCCCGACCTGATGCCCCGCCGCTTCGACGATCTGGAGATGGCCGAACGCTGCGTGCGGACGGGCATGAAGGGTTTCATCATCAAATCCCATTATTTCTGCACCGCCGAGCGCGCCACGCACGCGCGCAAGCTCTTCCCGGCCTGCAATTCGGTCGGCGCCATCACGCTGAACGCGCCGGTGGGCGGCATCAATCCCATCGCGGTGGAAATGGCTGCCCGCGCCGGCGCGCGCCTGGTCTGGTTTCCGACGGTGGACTCGCGCCACGAGCAGGAATCCCTGGCCGCGGCCGAAGGCAACCCCAACGCCAAGCTCGCCTTCTGGGCCAAGATCCAGCTGGAAATGAAGGCCGAAGGCATCCTGGCCCCCCCGGTCGAGGTGCTGAAGGACGGAAAGATCACCGACGAAACCTGGGCCGTGCTCGACGTGATCGCCAAGTACCGCATGATCCTGGCTACGGCCCACCTGTCGCACGAGGAGGTCTTCGCGCTGGTAAAGGCCGCCCGCGAACGCAAGGTGGACCGCATCGTCGTCACGCACGTCACCTTCCCCACAACCTTCTATACTATAGAAGAACAGCGCGAGCTGGTGCGCATGGGCGCCTACATGGAGCAGTGCTATACCACGCCCGCCACCGGCAAGGTCGAGTGGAGCACGGTCCTGGACCAGATCCGCGCCATCGGGCCTGAGCACGTGGTCATCGGCACCGACCTGGGCCAGCCGACCGCGATTTACCCGGACGAGGGGCTTTCCATCTTCGCGGACAAGCTGCTCGCCCACGGTTTCACCGAGAACGAAATCCGCACCATCATGGTGAAAAACGCAACCGCCCTGGTCGAATGAGCCACGGGCTGACAATACAAAGGAGCGATACATGAAGCACAGGAACCTGATCGGATCCATCCTTGTCCTGGTCCTGCTGGCCGGCGCCGCGCTCGGCGCGGGAGCCCAGGCCTATCCGTCCAAGCCCATAAAGCTGATCGTCGGCTTCGCGCCCGGCGGCGTCGGCGACCTGACCGCCCGCGTGGTGTCGGCCAAGGTGTCGCAGCAGATCGGCCAGCAGATCCTGATCGAAAACCGGCCCAGCGCGGGCGGCATCGTGGCCGCCGACGCGGTGGCCAAGGCGGCCCCGGACGGCTACACGCTGTTCCTGATGTCCAACGGCAACGCGGTGTCCGAGTCGCTGTACAAGGTCCTGCCCTTCGACCTGCAGAAGGACTTCGCCACGGTGACCACCCTCGGTTTCTTCGACCTCGCGGTGGTGGTCAAGGGCGATTCCAAGATCGCGACGATGAAGGATCTGCTCGCCTGGCTGAAGGCCAACCCCGGCAAGGCGAACATCGGCACGATCAACGTGGGCAGCACCCAGAACCTGGCGGCCGAGCTGCTGGTGTCCCTCGGCGACCTCGACGCGGAAATCATCCCCTACAAGGGCAGCCCCGACGTGCTCGTGGCCCTGCGCGGCAACGACGTGCAGGTGGCCGTGGACATGCTGGCGCCCCTGGTGAACCAGGCCAAGTCCGGCGCGGTCAGGATCCTGGCCACCACCGCCGAGCAGCGCTACGCCGGCACCCCGGACATCCCCACCGTGGCCGAATCCGGCGTGCCCGGCTACGCGGCCAGTTCCTGGAACGCGATCGCCGCGCCGGCCAAGACCCCGCAGGCCATCGTCGACCTCCTGAACAAGGAGTACAACGCCGCGCTCGTGTCGCCGGAAGTGAAGGCCAAGCTGCTCGAGATCGGCGTCGTCGGCCGCGGCAGCACGGCCGAGGGCATGCGCCAGCTGGTCGCGTCCGAAGTGGCCAAGTGGGGCAAGGTCATCGAAAAGGCCAAGATCGAGAAGCAGTAAGAGAAGCGGCGAGCGAAGCGACGAGAGAAGCAGTAAGCGCCGCTTGCGGCGGTATCGGAAAGGGGTAGTGCGCATGGCCGAGGCGAAACGCGTGGTCGGTTCAAAGGATTTTGTGTCGGGCATCGTGTTCCTGGCGATCGGCGGCGCGTTTTTCGCGCTGGGCCGCGGCTACTCCATGGGTACGGGCCGCAGCATGGGGCCGGGCTACTTCCCGACCCTGCTGTCGGTCCTGCTGATGGCGGTCGGCGCGGTGCTGGCGGTGAAGGCAGCGCTGAAACCGGGAGAGGCGACGCCGGTGCCGGCGTTCAGGAAGCTGGCGGTGATCACGGTGTCCGTGGTCGCCTTCGGCCTGCTGCTGCGGCCGCTGGGGCTGGTGCCGGCGATCCTGGCGCTGGTGCTGATCGCCGCGCCCTTGAGCGTGAAGCATACCTGGAAGGCGACGGCTCTGCTGGCCGTCGGGCTGGCGGCGGGTTCGTCGCTGGTGTTCGTGGTGCTGCTGGGCCTACCGCTGCCGCTCTTTGGCTCGGTATTCGGAGGTTGAGGGTATGGATATTTTCGCGGGCCTCGCCACCGGATTCCAGACCGCGCTGACCGGCGCGAATCTCCTGTATTGCCTGATCGGCGCCTTCGTGGGCACGCTGATCGGCGTGCTGCCGGGCTTGGGGCCGGCGGCCACCGTGGCCATGCTGATGCCCACGGCCTTCCTGCTGCCGCCGGTCTCCTCGCTGATCATGCTGGCGGGCATCTACTACGGGGCGCAGTACGGCGGCTCCACCACCTCGATCCTGGTGAACCTGCCGGGAGAGGCATCGTCCATCGTGACCGCGCTGGACGGCTATCAGATGGCCCTGAAGGGGCGCGCGGGGCCGGCGCTGGCCACCGCGGCCATCGCCTCGTTCTTCGCGGGTACCGTGGCCACCATGGTCATCGCCGCCTTCGCGCCGCCGCTGGCCGAGGTGGCGCTGAAATTCGGCGCGCCGGAATACTTCGCGCTGATGGTGCTGGGCCTGGTGCTGTCGGTGGTCCTGGCGCGCGGGTCGCTCCTGAAGGCGATCGGCATGATCCTGGTGGGCCTGCTGATCGGCATGATCGGCACGGACATCAACTCGGGCGTCCGGCGCTTTACCCTGGGATTCAACGAACTGACCGACGGCATCGGCTTCGTGACCGTGGCCATGGGCATGTTCGGAATCGGCGAAATCGTGCAGAACCTGGAAAAAGAAGGTTCGGGCAGGCAGATCGTGGCCAAAGTGGGCAAATTGATGCCCTCGCGCGAGGACTGGAAGCGCATCTTAGGCCCCATCCTGCGCGGCACCGCCATCGGTTCCTTCCTGGGCGTGCTGCCCGGCGGCGGCGCTCTGCTGGCCTCCTTTACCGCCTATTCGGTGGAAAAAAAGGTGTCCAGGCGCGGCGCGGAGTTCGGCACCGGCATGATCGAGGGTGTCGCGGCACCCGAGGCGGCCAACAACGCCGGCGCGCAGTCGTCCTTCATTCCGATGCTGACCCTGGGCATTCCCACGAGCCCCGTCATGGCGCTGATGATCGGCGCCATGGTGATCCAGGGCCTGCAACCGGGGCCGGCCATGATCTCCGAGCAGCCGCAGCTGTTCTGGGGCGTCATCGCCTCGATGTGGATCGGCAACCTGATGCTGCTGATCCTGAACCTGCCGCTGATCGGCATCTGGGTGAAGCTGTGCATGGTGCCCTACCACCTGCTGTACCCCGCCATCCTGGTGTTCTGCGGGATCGGCGTGTTCAGTCTGGCCAACAGCCCCTTCGACGTGGTAGTAATGGCCATATTCGGCGTGGCGGGCTACCTGTTCTCGAAAATCGAACTGGAAACGGCGCCCATGCTGCTGGCGCTGATCCTGGGCCCGATGATGGAGGAGCACCTGCGGCGCGCCATGCGGCTTTCGCGCGGCGATCCGGCAATTTTCCTGAAGCGGCCGATAAGCATGGCGGTGCTCGCGGTGGCCGCGGTGGCGCTCGTCGTCGCCGTGCTCCCCTCGATCAAGGCCAAGCGTGAAGAAGCATTCCAGGAAGATTGAAGAAAACCGTACAGGAAGAAAAAATGCGGAACCAGACGAACCAGGTGTACGAGGAAATCAAGAAGCGCATCATGGACGGGGTGTACCACCCCTCCGAGAGCCTTACCGAAATGACGCTCGCCGCGGATTTCGGCGTAAGCCGCAACACGGTGAAAAAGGCCCTGCTGATGCTGGAACGCGAAAACCTCGTGGTGATCGAGGAATCCAAGCGCGCGCGGGTTCGCTCGTTCTCCATCGACGAGATGCTGCAGTACCTGGCGCTGCGCGAATTGGTCGAGGGGTTCATCGCCCGCCTGGCCGTGGTGTCTATGACCGAGGCGGACCTGGCCGAGATGCGCGCCATCTACGCCGAAATGCAGCGCTGCCACGACGCGCACGAGCTGATGGAATATTCGCGCAACAACTGGAAGTTCCACGACGTGATCTACCGCGCCTGCCCCAACCGCCCCGCGGTGGAGATGGTGATGTCCATAAAGAACCAGTTCCGGCGCTACAACGTGCGCACCATCCTGGTGAAGGGCCGCGACGAAAAGTCGATCGAGGAGCACGCGGCCATCCTGGCGGCGCTGGAAAAGCGCGACGCCGACGAGGCCGAGCGCTGCATCAGGCTGCACATCGCGAACATGTCGGCCGTCATCCGCGACAACGCGCAGATACTGTTCTAGCCGCAGGCGGACGCGTGCCGCCGCGCCGCGCCGCGCATCGCGTTATGCGATGCTGCGCGACGCTCGCGTTATTCGATTCCCAGCATGCGGCGTATCGCGCCGGTGACCATCGCGTGGTCCTCTTCCTGCGACAGGCCCGACACCGCCACGCTGCCGACCATGCCCACTCCCTTCACGGAAATCGGAAAGCAGCCGCCGTGGAACGCGTAGTCCGCCGCCGGCACGAAGTATTTCTGTTCGATCGTCATGCCCAGCGCGGCCAGCCTGCGCCCGATGTAGTACGAGCTGTGGCCGAAGCGCTGCACGCTGCGCGACTTGCGGTCGATCCAGCGGTCGTTTTCCTCGGCGGTGCCGGGGCGCGCCGCGTGGAAGAGGATGCGCGCGCCGCGCCGCACGTCGATGGCGATGGCGAGCTTCCGTTCGCGCGCTTCGGCGACCAGCAGGGTGCCCAGTTCCCAGGCCGTATCCTCGTCGAAGCGGTCGAACACGAGCTGGCGCTCCTCTTCCAATAGTTCATCGAGCGACATGTCGCGGTGCGCTTTCATGGCGGTCAGCCCTGGCAATCGCCGCCGGGGCAGGCGATGCCGAAGGTGTCGATGGCGATCTGCAGTTCCTCGTTGGTGGGAACGACCAGGATCGTCGTCGGCGAATAGGGCGTGGACACGATGCCCTCGCGCGAGCCGTTGGCCTCGTTTTTCGCGTAGTCCATGATGATGCCGATGTTTTCCAGCCGGTGGCAGATGCGCTCGCGCATGCGCACGCCGTGCTGGCCGATGCCGCCGGTGAACACCAGGCCGTCGACCTTGAAGAGTTCGGCGGAATAGGCGCCGATGTACTTGCGCACGCGGTGCGCGTAGACTTCGAGCGCTTCGGTGGCGTCGGTGTTGCCCAGGTCCACCGCGCCTTCGAGGTCGCGAAGGTCGTTGGAAATGCCGGACAGGCCCAGGAGGCCGCTTTTCTTGTTTACCATGGCGCTCAGTTCCTTGGCGGCGTGTCCGCGCTCTTCCAGGAAGCCGAGTATGGCCGGGTCGATGTCGCCGGATCGGGTGCCCATCATCAGGCCCTCCAGCGGGGTGAATCCCATGGAGGTGTCGATGGATTTGCCGTTTTCGATGGCGGTGATGGAGGCGCCGTTGCCCAGGTGGCAGGTGATGAGGTTGGTGTTTTCCGGGCTGCGCTTCATGAGGTCGAAGGCGCGCGACGCCACGTAGCGGTGGCTGGTGCCGTGAAAGCCGTAGCGGCGGATCTTGTACTGGTCGTAGAGGCTGCGCGGCAGGCCGTACAGGTAGGCGGCGGGCGGCATGGTCTGGTGGAAGGCGGTGTCGAACACGGCGACGTTGGGCTTGCCGGGCAGCAGGCGCATGGCTTCGTGGATGCCGGTGAGGTTGGCGGGGTTGTGCAGGGGCGCCAGTTCGATGTTGGCCTTGATGGCGTCCATCACCGCGGCGTCGATCACGACCGAGCGCGCGAACTGTTCGCCGCCGTGCACCACGCGGTGGCCGATGGCGTCGATCTGCCCGATGTCGGACAGGATGCCGCGCTCGGGATCCACCAGGGCCTTGGCGACGTGGGACATGGCCGCGCCGTGGTCGGGCATGGACACCTCGACCCTGATGGGGCCGCGCGGGGCTGTCTGCGAAAGGAAACTGCCGGTTTCGCCGATGCGTTCCACCGTGCCGCGGCCGAGGCTTGTACGCTCGGGCATCTTGAATACTTCGTATTTGAGCGACGAACTGCCGCAATTGAGCACGAGGACGCAGCTGCTCCCTGTGGCGTTTTTCACGATGATTACTCCCTCGAACATTGTTGGCGCGATTGACCGCGCGATTTCCAGTCTATCCTGTCTTTGGCGCACCGGGAAGCGCGGGCGCGTAAAGATCGAGGGCCCGCCGCGCGGGCGGTTCACATTCGCCGCGCCGGGCCGCATACTCGGGGTATGTCCCGCGACCGCGACTGCGACCGCGACCGCGGGGAAGGGGAGGATGCGCGTGCTGACCAGGAAACTCGACGAAGCGAGGGACGCCTACCGGCGCAAGGATGCAGAAGCGTCGCGGAAGGCGCACGGCGGCAAGGGCGGCTTCGCCCCGGAACGGCACAGCACCGGCCAGGGGCGCTACCTGAAAAGCGTGATCTACGGCGGATTGGACGGTACCATCACCACCTTCGCGGCGGTGGCGGGCGTGGCCGGCGCCTCGCTGCCGCCGGGCGTGGTCCTCATCATAGGACTGGCCAACCTGGTGGCCGACGGCCTTTCCATGTCCATCGGCGACTACCTTTCGTCCAAGAGCGAGGCCGAGTACGAGGCCGAGGAGCGTCGCCGCGAAGCCTGGGAGGTCGAGCACTTTCCCGAGGGCGAAAAGCAGGAACTGCGCGAAATCTACGCGGCGCGCGGCATGGCGGCGGAGGATGCCGCGGCCGTGGTCGACATCATCTCGAAACACCATGAATCCTGGGTCGACACGATGATGGTCGAGGAACTGGGCATTCTGCCGAGCGACGAGTCGCCCGTGGGCAACGCGCTGGCGACCTTTTTCTCGTTCGGCGTGTTCGGGTTCCTGCCCATCCTGGCCTACGTGCTGGCGCAATTCATTCCGTCGATGCAGCCGGCGCGCTTCCCGCTGGCCTGCGCGCTCACCGGCGCGACCCTGTTCGGTTTGGGCGCGGTAAAGACGAGGATCACCGGCAAGAGCTGGCTGCGTTCGGGCCTGGAGATGCTGTTGCTCGGCGGCGTCGCGGCGGTGGCGGCCTATGCCGTCGGCGCCCTGCTGGGCGGCCTTGCCTGAGACGACCTTGCCTGAGACGACGTGGCGAAGTTGCAAAAGGAGGCGTTCATGAAGACGGTGGCGGTGCTTCTGGCGGACGGGTTCGAGGAGATCGAGGCGCTGACGCCGGTCGATTTCCTGCGCCGCGCGGGCCTGAAGGTGACGATGATCGGCGTCACCGGGCCTGCCGTGACCGGTTCCCACGGGATCCAGGTGCGGGCCGACGCGGGACCCGAGGCGCTGGACGCCGACTGGGACTGCGTGGTGGCGCCCGGCGGCATGCCGGGGGCCGCGAATCTGGCGGCGGACCCGAAGGTGGTGGCGCTGATGAAGCGGCAGCAGGCCGCCGGGCGCGCGGTGGCAGCGATATGCGCCGCGCCCGCCGTGCTGCTGCACGCTGGCTGCGGACTCCTGGCGGGGCGGCGTTTTACCGGATACCCGGGCACGGAAACGAAGGTGACCGGCGCCGTGTTCGTGCCGGGGGCCAGAGTGGTGCGCGACGGAAATCTGGTCACGTCGCGGGGGCCGGGCACGGCCGGCGAGTTCGCCATCGAGCTTGCGCGCATGCTGGCGGGCGCCGAGGCGGCGGAAACGCTGGCCGCGGGGCTGCTGCTCGCCTGAATCGTTCAGCGATTCAATCGCCGGGCGATTCAATCGCAACGCGATTATCGGCGCCGCAGGATGCCGCCGTCGCCGCGGACGTAGATGCCGGGTTCCGGCCTGACGGCGGCGTACACGATGCCGCCGAGGACCAGGTGCAGGTAAAAGGAACCGAAGCGCCAGAGCACTACCGCGCCCAGCGCGGCCTCGACATCGCGGAGCACCGCGCCCAGGACGAGGATGAAGGTGGCCTCCATGCCCCCGGTCGATCCGGGCGTGGGCACGAATCCGGAAATGAGGTTTCCCAGGATGAATAGGAACAGGAAATCCGGGAAACCGAGCGTGCCCGGCGCGCCGCCCGACAGGGTGATCAGCGGGAAATACAGGCCCAGGGCCCAGATGATCTGATCCGCGCCGTGCAGGATGATGTCCAGCAGCATGGTGCGGAAGTTCCTGCCCCACAGGAAGCGGAATCCGTTGCGCAGTTCGAGGGTCCAGGCCGACAGGGCTTCGGCCCAGCGGGGATCTCCGACCAGGCGGCCGATCGCGTGGCCGAGCCTGCTGCCGTCGATGCGTTCGCCCGCCACGCCGATGAGGTGGGGGTTCAGGAGCGCGAAGGTAAGGATGACGCTGATGACGGCGGTGGCGGCCATGCCCGCGTACATGAGCCAGGCGCCGAATCCCGCGCTGGCGATGATGGCCAGTCCGCGGCGGGCGAAGAGCGCCACGACCGCGAGCTGTACGAGGTTGGTTACCATCATGCGGGAGAAGACGATGTTGGCGGAGATGGCGGAGTCGAGCCCCAGGCGCGCGAAATGGTGCACCTGGAAGGGCTGGCCGCCCGCCGAGCTCGGGGTGATGCCGTTGAAGAAATTTCCGGCGATGTTGTTGTAGAGGGCGTCCGCGATCGAAAGCCGCACGCCGAAGGGCCTGAACATCACCAGGTAGCGGATAGAGTCCACCAGGTAGACCGCGCAGATGGCCAGGAAGGGGATGAGGATATCCAACGCGCCGGCGCGGGCGAAGGCTTCCAGGAGCAGGTCCCGGTCGGCGAAGGCGCCGAAGGCCGCGTTGATGCCCAGCCCGACGACGGAGACCAGGAGGAGCTTGCGGGCTATGCCGCCCTTTCCGCGCGCCGGGGGGCGCGTTTCCGGCTCATGTTCCATGGGTTGTGCATGGTATTTGAACTTGGGTATAGTTTCAACCTCGATGAGCATCACCGCGTTCATTCCCGTGTTCCGGGCGCCCAAGCGCGCGGCCGACCTGGCGGCCGCGCTTCTTGCCGAGGGGTTTGCGGATTCGGCCGTGGTCGTGGTGGTGGACGGCGAAACCACGCCCGCGATCGCCGCCGCGCTTTCGCCGCTGCGGTCCGAAGCGCGGCTGCGCGTGGTGGAAGGCCTGCCCCACCTGGGCAAGGTCGCCGCGCTGAACCGCGCGGTCGCGTCATGCGACTCCGACTTCCTGCTTTTCCTGGACAATGATGTCATGCCCCTTCCCGGCACCCTCCTGTTCGAAGGCTGCGCGCGAGTCCTGGCGGCCGCGGATCTGACCGAGCTTCCCAAGCTGGCCGAGGGGCGCGGGTTTTTCGCCGCGATGATGCGCCACGAATTCCTGGCCAACCTTGCCGGTTCCCTGCTTATGGCGCGCATGTCCGGCCGCTGCCCCTCGATGAACGGGGCGGCCTTCGCGGTGCGCCGCGCGCTGTTCGCGCGCCTGGGCGGCTTCATGGCGACCATCAACGAGGACATCGATTTCGCGGCGCGCGCTTTCCTGGCCGACGCGGAATTCGCGATCGATCCCGCGCTGGGGGTGATGAACGAGGTGCCCGGAACGGTCGGCGAATGGCTGCGCCAGCGGCGCCGCTGGTCGCTCAACGTGGGGCTGTGGAGCCGCGCCTACGTTGGGCGATTCGCGAAGGAAAAGCCGGAGCACGCGATGGCGATGGCGCTGTCGTCGCTCCTGTTTCCGATGCCGTTCGTCACCGCGGTCCTGGCGGTGGCGGGCATCGCGGCCGCGGCCGC
>CAYRXK010000004.1:14401-17028 GCA_964428265.1 uncultured Treponemataceae bacterium | reverse complement strand
CCGGAGCGGCGGGCATTGCCGCGGGCGCGGCGGGCGTCGCGGCCTTCATCGGCTGCGGCCTGTATTTCCGGTCGGTGGCGCGCAGGTTCCGGCAGCCATTTTCCTGGCCGGGTTTCGCCGGCTTTTCCCTGCTGTACAGTCCCGTCTGGGCGATCGCCTCGACGATGGGAAGGATCGCCGCGCGTTCGCGCAAGCCGCATGACATCGACTGGAAGCTGACGGCTTCCGATGCGCCCGCGCCGTCGCGCGAAAGGGAGTGAACCATGGGGAAGGTCGGATCGCGCATCGCGATGTGCGCCCTGGTGGCGATGATGGCGCTCGTGGCGCTCGGGGCGCCCGGGGAGCGGGCATGGGCGCAGGATTCGCCGCGCGGCGTCGAATTTTCCGCGACGGGGCTCAGGCTCAACCGCGCCATCGCGCAGGGCATTCCGATTCCGACGGGCGCGGACGCCTGGTTCGCCGCGCCGCTGGGCGGCCGGGGTCTGTACCTGACGGTGTGGGGCGGCGCGGGCTACACCGACCGCAAAGTGCTGCGCGATCCGGCCACCGGTGATCCCCGGCCTTCGCCGACCTCGTTCGACGGGGCGTTCTGGCACCAGGGCTACGGCGCCGACCTCGCCGCCGGCCCATCCTGGCGCATCATGGATCGCGGCGCCGACGGCGCGGGCATGCTCCTCGAGCTTTTTTCCGCCCTGCGGGCGCGGCACGAAACCAGCCTGACCTCGAACCCGGCCGCGGTGTTTCCCGACATGCGCGGACTGACCGCGATTTCCGCGCTCGGCGGCGCGGCGGTGGACGGCACCCACCGCGACGGCAGGCGCATGCGCTCAGGCTACGCCGCGGAAGCGTCGTTCGAGTGGTCGCCCGGGTTTTCGGCCATGACGGACGGCTCGGGCGGCGGCAGCCCCACGGATTTCCTGCGCGCTTCGGCCTGGGCGAAGGGATACGCGCCGATCGCCGCGACCTCGGATGATGCGCTCGGCGCCTGGTCGCTGTATGCCGCGGGCCACCTGCAGGCCGATACGGCATGGGGAACCAGGGTTCCGATGTACGTGCTCACGTCGTTCGGCGGGCGCAGCCTGGCCGGCGGCCTCGGCAGCGGGGTCCGCGGCTATCCGTCGTGGAGTTACGAGGCGCTGCACAAGGCCGTGTCGAACGCGGAACTTCGCCTGGTGGGGCCGGCGCTGTTCGGCCAACCCTCGATACGGCCGATTTTCACCGCCTTCGCGGATGCGGGCTGGTACGGAAGCCTGGACCGCGCCTCGGGCGCCGCGTCATCCGGCCTGCGATGGGCGGATGCGAGCGGCATCCTGTCGTCGGCGGGCGCGGGCGCGGCGGTCGGCATCCTGGACACCGCCTACTTAGGCGCGCGCGCGGGCCTGCGTTGGGCGATCTCGGACCCGCTGTACGGGGTGTATTTCACGGATGGTGGAACCGGCGCGTTTTTCTGGGACCTTACGCTCCTGATGCATTTCTGAGGACATCGGGCAGGGGTTCGGCGGCGGCCAGCCGCAGCCGCAGGAAAATCCAGGGAGCGCCGAATGCCACCCATCCGCCGACGACCGCGTACCGCAGGAACCTGGCGAGCCGGTCGTGGTCCAGGCCCGCGGCGCCCAGCAGCAGCTTGGGCACGAGATAGAGCGCGAGGGTGCCCGCGATCCCGATGAGGTAGCGCAGGGCCTTTTCGCGCAGCGTGCCGTTCGCGTCGAATCGCGCGTGCTTGGTGCCCAGTCCGAATCCGAGGCCGGCGCCCAGGAACACGCCCGCGATGGAACTGTCGCCGGGCAGCAGGAAATTCATGAGCAGCGCCACCGCGGCCGCCGTGACCAGGCGGTACCGCAGGTTGAATCCGTGCAGCAGGGCCTCGAATTTCGGACCGACGACGCCGAACGCGACCAGGATGATGGCGCCGAGCGCCCAGCCCGCGAATACGTCGGTGGGAAAGTGCACGCCCAGGTAGATGCGGCTGATGCCCACGACCAGCGGGATCAGGATCGCCAGCGCCAGGCCGAGGCCCCGGGGAAAGAGGCTTGCCAACGCCCCCCAGAAGGTGATGGAAGTCTGGCTGTGGCCCGAAGGCAGGCCCGGCGTGGTTTCGCGCGCCAGGCCGAGGGCGGGTTCCAGGTCGTAGGGGCGCGGCTGCATGAAGCGGTATTTGAACCAGAGGTTGGTGAAGGCCGAGAACAGCACGGCCAGCCCTATGCGCATGCCGCGCCTGCGGTCAACGCACCAGTACAGGAAGGGCAGCATGACCAGGGCGAACATTTCCGATCCTATGAAACTGATCGCCTTCATCGCCGGCGCGGCGCCCGGGCCGAACAGGGCCTGCGCCGCGCGCACCACGTCCAGTCCCCACGCAAGGATGCCGTCCACTGCTGTCCCCCTGTGGCGATACTAGTGCCTGTACCGCGCGGACACAAGCGCCGGAACGGCTCCGACGGCAGGGGCGGGCCGCCATGCCGTCGCGCCATGCCGGCGCGCTTGACGCTATCGGCGCGGCATAGTAGAAACGAATGCCTCGCCGGTATGGTGAAATGGCATACACGGCAGACTCAAAATCTGCTGCCTTCACGGGCGTGTGGGTTCAAGTCCCACTGCCGGCACTATCTTTCCTGGTCGAGTCGCGC
>CAYRXK010000004.1:9865-14301 GCA_964428265.1 uncultured Treponemataceae bacterium | reverse complement strand
CCCGCCGCCCGCGGCGCGGCGCGGTTTCCCGTCAGTTCGCGATCTTGTAGTCCGGATCGGTGATCCTGAAGATTTTCTTCGCGCCGGGGCTCATGTACACGCGGTTGTCCTTGTCTATGAACACCGCTTCCACGCCGTCCGTGCGCGTCACGAACTCCATTCCCTTTTCCAGGCCCAGCGCGAACACCGAGGTGGACAGCCCGTCCGCGTCGGTGCTCGACTGCGCGATGATGGTCACGGACACCAGGCCGTTGTCGACCGGATATCCGGTTTTGGTGTCCAGGATGTGGTGGTAGCGCACGCCGTCCTGCATGAAATAGCGTTCGTAGATGCCCGAGGTGACCACGGTCATGCCGCTGCCCGACACCAGGCCGATGTAGGCGCCGCGGTCGCTCTCCGGGTTCTGCACGCCCACGCGCCAGGGGCTGCCGTCCTTTTTCTTGCCGTACACCAGAACGTTGCCGCCCAGGTCCACGACCGCGGCCTTGACCTTGTGCTCGCCCAGGATGCGCGACACTTCGTCGGCGGCGTAGCCCTTCGCTATGGCGCCCAGGTCGATGCGCATGCCGGCCTGCGCGAGCCGCACCGTGTATTTGGCGGGGTCCAGTTCGATGCGGCGCCAGTCCACCAGGGGCAGGACTTTGCGTATGGCGTCCTTCGGCGGGACGCTGCCCGAGTTGTCGCCGATGTTCCACAGTTTTACCAGGGGCCCGATGGAGGGGTCGAAGGCGCCGCTTGTCCTGCGCGCGTAGTCCACCGCCTTGGAGATGACGTGGAAGCTGTCCGGCGACACGGCGACGGGCTTGCCGCCCGCGGCCTTGTTGACGGCGTCTATTTCGGTGCCGTCCTTGTTGGCGCTCATGCGGTCTTCGATTTCGCGCAGGCGCCTGAAGGCCTGGTCGAGGGTTTTCGCGTCGCCCCCGGTGACGAGCCTGATGGTGCAGACGGTACCGAGGACAAAGTCGGTGCGGGTTTCCTCAGCGCGTGCCGCGGGCGCGCAGGCCGCCAGGAATACTAGTACCGCGAAGATTGTTGCCAACCGTTCGATGTGCTTGTTGATCATGGAATTCCGTGTCATGGCAGTCCGAATTCGCGGCCGATGGTGGTAGCCTCGCCGTGGCCGGGGTGGACTTGGGTGTCGTGGTCCAGCTGCGAGAGGCGCCTCAGGGATGCGTGCAGCGCCGCGGGATCGGAGTCGGGCAGATCCGCGCGGCCGATGCCGTCGCGGAACAGGGTGTCGCCGGAGATGAGGAAGCCGGCCGCGGCGTCGTGCAGGCAGATGGAGCCCGCGCTGTGTCCCGGCGTGTGCAGGACCTGCAGCGAGGTTCCGGGCAGGATCATGCCATCGGTCAGGAGGATGTCCGGCTCGGGGGCGCGCTTCCAATAGGCGGAAAAATAGGTGGAGGCGCCCAGCGATTCGAAAATGCCGCGGTTGGTCCGTTCGCCGCGCTCGCCCAGGTAGTGGGCGTCCGCTTCGTGGATGGCGACGTTGGGCGGCGCGTCCTTCCATGCGGCGAGCAGGGCGGGCAGGGCGCCGGTGTGGTCCAGGTGGCCGTGCGTGAAAACGATCACCTGAACCCTGATGCCCAGGCGCGCGATAAAATCCAGGATGGCCTCGGCGTCGGCGCCAGGGTCCACCAGGACGCCGGTGCCGGAGGATACGAGGGCGTAGACGTTTTCCGCGAGGGGACCCGTGGCGAGGCGATGGATGGTGGAAGACGGGGCGTTCATTCCTCGGCGGACGCGCCTTCGCCGCGTTTCTTGGCGATGTTGATTTCGAGGGGCTTGCCCTGGAATTCGGCGCCGTGCATCGCTTCGATGATGCCGTGGGCGTTGGCTTCCGGCACATCGATGAAGCAGTAGTTGTCGAACAGGCGCACCCGCCCGAGCGTGTCGGCGGGAATGCCGGTCTTTTCCGAAATCATCGCGCGCAGTTCGCCCGGCTTCAGGCGCTGGCGCTTGCCGGCCGACACGAAGAGCGGCGTGACCGGTCCGCGGTCCGGGCGGTCAGCGCGGTCGGCGCGGGCTTCGGGCGCGGGTGCCTGCGCTTTCTTGCCTGCGCGCGGCGTACGGGCGGGAGGGGCATCGCGGGCGGGCGCCGCGTCGCGGGGCCTGGCGGGACGTTCGGCCTGGGTGGCTGCCTTGAGCGCTCCGGGCGCGCCGCTTCCCTGCGCGGGACGCGCCAGGCCGGCGGCGCGCAGGATGAGAAGGGCGGCGGCGTAGGAACGAAGGTGGAAGGGAATGCGCTTGCGGAACGAGGCGCGCACCGCGTTCAGGGTTTCGGGGTCGGTGGGGGTCTTCAGATCGGCGAGGACGCCTTCGAGGAACGCGTCCAGCGCTTCGGCGGGTACGCGGTCGTTGACGGTATCTTGGGGCACGTGTTTCTCCTTGGGCCCGTCGGATGCAATGGCGCCATTCTGCACCAAAGCGGCAATAGTATCAAGCTTTACCTGTCGTGGGGAGCATGGTAGTCTGGCCCATTGGAGCAACCATGAACCGCACCGTCATCCGCATGCTGGACGAGGCCGCCTCGTCGTTCGCCAACGATCCCTACGCGCTCAGGAAGCAGGATTCGGGCTACGAAGCCACCACCTTCGCCCAGATGCGCGTCCGCGTGCGCGAATTCGCGGCCTGGCTGCTTGCCTCGGGATTCGCCCGGGGCGAGCGCTTCGCGATCATCGCCGAGGGCAGTCCCGAATGGATCTGCGGCGAATTCGGCCTGATCTGCGCCGGCCTGGTGTCGGTGCCGCTGTCCATCAAGCTGCTGGCGGAGGAAATTCCATTCCGCCTGAATCATTCCAGGGCGCGCGGCGTCCTGGTCACGCACAACCAGCTGGAAAAACTGCTCTCCGCCCTTCCTTCGGTCGAGGGGCCCGCGCCGCTCCTGGTCTACCTGGACGACGATACCGCCTGGGCGCGCGACACCGCCCGCGCCGCGGGCCTCGATCCAGAACGGATCGTCGGCCTGGCCGAAGCGCGCGAAAAGGGCAGGGCCCTGCTGGCGGAACAGGCGCCCGGAGGCCCGGACATCGGCGCGCTGCTGGACCGCATCGCGGCCGAAACCGCCGAGGACGACACCGTCACGATTTCCTACACCTCGGGCACCACCGGCAATCCCAAGGGCATCATGCTGACGCACCTGAATTACTGGGCCAACTGCCACGACGCGGTCGTCATGTTCGACAACCCGATACATTTCCGCACCCTGCTGGTCCTGCCCGTGGACCATTCCTTCGCGCACACCGTGGGCCTGTACACGGCCCTCGCCTGCGGCATTTCGCTGTATTTCGTCGATTCGCGCGGCGGCGGCATGGCCACCCTGCGCAACATCCCCATTAACCTCAAGGAAGCGGAGCCCACCTTCCTGCTGACCGTGCCCACCCTTTCGGGCAATTTCATGAAGAAAATCATCGCCGGGATCGAGGAAAAGGGCGGCCTCATCGAAAAGATCTTCAAGGCCGGCATAAAGGCGGGCATCGCGCGCAACGGCGACGGCTTCAACACACCGCCGCCGGGAGTGCGCGCGCGCGCATTCCTGCCGCATTTCATCGCGAAGACACTGGTGTTCGGCAAAGTCAGAAAGATGGTGTTCGGCTCCAACATCAGGTTCTGCGTCGGCGGCGGCGCCCTCCTGGACCTGAAGCAGCAGGAATTCTTCGCGGCCTTCGGCGTGCCCGTGCTGCAGGGCTACGGCCTGACCGAGGCGGCGCCGGTGATTTCATCCAACACGCCCGCGCGCCACAAGTTCGGCACCTCGGGCCCCGTGGCCCCCTCGGTGCAGTGCGCGATCATGCGCGACGACGGCACGGAGGCGCCGCGCGGCGAAAGCGGCGAAATCACCATCCGCGGCGACAACGTGATGAAGGGCTATTACCTCAACCCGGAGGCAAGCACCGAAGCCCTGCGCGACGGACGCCTGTGGACGGGCGACCTGGGCTACATCGACCATGACGGCTTCCTCGTGGTCGTGGGCCGCGCCAAGGCCCTGCTCATCGCCGAGGACGGCGAAAAATACAGCCCGGAGGAAATCGAGGAGGCCGTGACCACCTCGACCGAGGTCATCGACCAGATCATGGTCTGGTGCGACCACAAGAAATATTCCTGCGCGCTGGTCACCCTCGACATGGCGCGCGTGAAAAAGCTGGCGAAGGATCGCGGCATCGCGACGGCCGAAGGCCTGCTGCAGGCGCTGCAGGAGGAATTCACGCGGTTCCGCAACGACCCGCAGGCGAAAAAGGTGCAGAACGCCTGGATTCCCGCGGCCTACCAGATCGTCGCGCAGCCCTTCGCCGAAAAGGACGGCACCATAAATTCGTCGATGAAGCTGGTGCGCCACAAGGCCGCCGCCCGCGAGCGCGACCTTCTGGAATATTCGTACACGGCCGAGGGTTCGAAGACGGTAAATCCGCGCAATCTGGCCGCGGTCCGCGCGTTGT
>CAYRXK010000004.1:0-9765 GCA_964428265.1 uncultured Treponemataceae bacterium | reverse complement strand
GCCGAGGGTTCGAAGACGGTAAATCCGCGCAATCTGGCCGCGGTCCGCGCGTTGTCCGGGCTGGCGTGAGCCAGTAGCGCGCCAGCGCGGCGCTTCGCAGCTTTGGGCAGCGCCGTGCGGCGCGCCCTCGACATGTGGACTCCGGGCCCGGTTCCCAAATCCGTATTTCCGAGGTATGGTGCCCTCAGCATGGACACTAAAGTGGACTTTTTGGACATCCGGGCGCTGAGCGTCCTGCTCACCCGTTTCCCGAGCGTCACCGAATCGCGGGGAGAGCGCGACTTCGCGCATTTTCTGGCGGAGCTGATCGCCCGGATGCCCTGGTTCGAGGAGCACCCGCACGACGTGGAGCTCCTTCCCATTCCCGGCGACCCCTTCGGCCGCAGCAACGTGGCGGCCTTCGTGCGGGGCTCGGGCACGCGCTGCATTGTGCTGACCGGCCACTACGACGTGGTGGAAACCGGCGCCTACGGCCCCCTCGAATCCATCGCCTTCGATCCCGAAGCCCTCGCCGCCGCGCTGGGCCCCGATATTCCCGACATCGCCTCGGGCGAATTCCTGCCCGGCCGCGGCCTTCTGGACATGAAGGCGGGCCTGGCGGCGGGCATCGCCATGCTGGAACGTTTCGCCGGGCTGCGCGAACCGGTCGGCAACCTTCTGTTCCTTGCGGTGGCCGACGAGGAAGTGGCGTCGCACGGCATGCGCGCCGCGGCCCCCATGCTGCGCGGCTATCTGGCCGCGCGCGGCTGCGAACCGTCGGCGGTGATCAACCTGGATGCCGCGGTGGACCAGGGTTCCGGCGAGGCGGGGCGCTCGATTTTCCTGGGGTCGGTGGGCAAGCTGCTGCCTTTCGCGCTGTTCGTGGGCAAGAGCGCCCACGCGGGCGCGCCCTTCGACGGCGTGAACTCCGCCCTGCTGGCAGCTGATTTCGTACGGCTGGTCGAGGCGAATCCCGAAGCGCTCGGCGAAAAGCCCGCCGCGTCGGGCGAGGCGTCGCCGCCGCCGCCGACCGTGCTGTACCTGCGCGAAACCAGGACCAATTACGACGTATCCACGCCGAAAACGGTATTCTGCGCGCTGAACGTGCTCAGCCACGACCGCGAGCCCGACGAGGTGGTCGGCCGCATGGCGGAGCTTGCGCAAACGTCGATGGAGCGCACCCTGCTGACCCTGCGCGAGCGCGCGTCCGAGCAGGGCAGGCGCGGCTCCGGCCGCTTCGCGCCGCCGGACCGCCACCCCGAGGTGATCGAATTCCGCGAACTGGTCCGGCGGGCCGAAGCCCTGCGCCCGGGCATCCTGGATCAGTCCAGGGAGCGGGCTCTCGCCGCGGCGGGCGAGCGGGGCGATCCGGTTGTCGCGGTCTGCTCCATAGTGAACGATCTGGCGGCGCTGGCCCTGCCCGAAGGCCCCTGCGCCGTGCTGGGCTTCGCGCCGCCGTATTATCCCTGCGCGCGGATAGACCGCGGGCGCGACGCCGGCTTCCTGGCCGTCCTGCGCGCGGCGGCGGCCGCCGTCGAGCGCGAACACGACTGCGGCGTGCAGCTGAAACCCTATTTCCCGGGCATTTCCGACATGAGCTTTCTGGCCGCCTCGGACCGCCCCGGCGAGGCCGACTACGTGGCCGCCTCGTCGCCGCTGCCGATGCCGACGGTACCCGCCGCGCTCGGCTGCCCGGTGGTGAACATCGGCCCCTGGGGGCGCGAATACCACCAGGCCGGCGAGCGCGTGCACGCGGGCTACGCGTTCGGGGTGCTGCCCGAGCTTCTGTGGCATGTGGTCGAGGGGTGGCTCGCGGAACATTGAGGCCGGCGCCGGTCCCCGCAGGCTAGGGTTCGCGGCGGAAGAACTCTGCCAGGCGCGCGCACACGTCCGGATACTCGCGCTTCAGGATATCGGGACATTCGAAAAAATACTCGCAGGCTACCGCGAAGAATTCGTCGGGGCTTTCCGCGGCGTAGGGGTCGATGCGCACCCGCCGCGAGCCGGGTCTGCGGCGTCCGCTGCCGTCGACGCGCGCGCGCAGGTCATGGTACGCGGCGCTGAAGTCAGCGCGCCAGCGTTCGGGGTCCATGTTCCGGTGCAGGGGCGGGCAGCCGTCCCAGGCGCCGTCAAGTCCGTCCAGGTGGTGCGCGAACTCGTGGATGACCACGTTGTAGCCGTCGCCGTGTCCCGATTCACGTATATCCGCCACCGACAGGGCGATCGGCCCCAGGTCGAAGGCCTCGCCGGCGAAGACATCGTCGTATTCGTGCACCACGCCTGCCTCGTCGACCCTGGCGCCGTGCACGTCGTGGCCCTCTTGTGTGACGAAGATTGTTGACAGCTTCCGGTACCAGTCCAGGTCGAGGCCCAGCAGGGGCAGGCAGGCCATCGCGGCAACCTCGACCCTGAGCGTCTCGTCGAGTACCGCGCCACCGCTGGCGATGAAGGTCTTTTCCGCGAGGAAGGCCGCCGAAAGGTCGGCCAGGCGCGCCCGGTCCTGGGCGGACAACGCGCGGAACAGGCGCCTGCCCGCCATGCAGGCTTCCCAGAGACCCGGGGGGACGGGGCGTTCGCGCGCTATCCGGGCCCGGCGGGCTTCGCGGAACGCCTTAAGCAAGGGCCTTTACCTTGGGATATTTGGCCAGCGCCGCTTCGAATCCCGATTCGATGCATTCGTCCAGCGCGCGGCCCGCGGCGGGAAAGATCGTACAGTCCAGGGCCTCGCGCTCGTCCTTGCCGAAATCGGAGAGCACGTAGCCGGCGATGTCCGTGTGGTTGGGCCGCCCGATGCCGAAGCGCAGGCGGGCGTAGTCGCGGGTGCCGAGCCTGGCTTCGAGCGACCGCAGGCCGTTGTGGCCGCCCAGGCCTCCGCCGAGCTTGAATCCGTAGGTGCCGAAGGGCAGTTCCAGGTCGTCGTGCACCGCGAGGACTTCCGATGGTTCGATCCTGTAGAACCGCATGAGCTCCGCCGCGCTGTCGCCGGAGAGATTCATGTAGGTTTCGGGCATAAGCAGCCAGATCCTGCCCGCGGGCGTGTCGCGCGTGGCGAAATGCCCGCGGAAGCCACGCTCCCAGCGCAGGTTGTCCTGCCAGGGCAGGCTTTTCAGGAAAAGCCAGGCGACATTGTGGCGGTTGTCGCGATGTTCGCGCCCGTAATTGCCCAGAAAGGCGTAGAGTTTGATCACCGCCTGATCCTAGGGTGAACGGCCGGAAGCGTCAACAATCTTCGATGAACTAGTCTCGCTTTACCCTGAGGCCCGGGAGCTCTATACTGGCCTGACAATGGACAAGACCATCTACGTCATTGGCCACAAGAATCCCGACACCGATTCGGTCGTGGCCGCGGCCACCTACGCCGCGCTCAAGCGGGCCCAGGGCATGGAAAACGTCAGGGCGGCGCGCGCCGGCGCGGTGAATCCCCAGACCGAGTACATCTTCCAGCGTTTCGGCGTGCCGCTGCCCGAATTCATTCCCGATCTGGTGCCCAAGGTGGAGTACTACATGGCCGGCACGCACCCGACGGTGCTGGACACCATGCCGCTCTGGGACGCGCTGGCGCGCATGGGCGACGCCGAGCACCGCGCCCTGCCGATCGTGGACGCCGAAGGCCGCTACAAGGCGATCCTGCACTACGGCGCCTTCGCGCAGAACATCCTGGCCAAGATCAATCCGAAACGAAAGGCCATAATTCCCACTTCGGTGTCGCATATGATCGACACCATCAAGGCGCAGCCGCTGGTCGTGTTCGACAAGGACGAGTTCTTCAAGGCGCGCATGGTGGTCGCGGCGCTTTCCGTGCCCAAACTGTCGGACACCCTGCACATGGAACCGGCGGAAAACAAGGTGGTCCTGGTGGGCGACCGCGAGGAAGCCCAGCGCATCGCGATCGAGGCGGGGGTGCGGGTCGTCATCATCACGAACGGCTACCTGCCGTCGAAGGAAATCCGCGCGCTCGCCGAGCAGAAACGCGTATCCATCCTGGTATCGCCGTACGACACCTCGTCCACCTCGCTGCTGGTGCTGTATTCCGCGCCGGTGCTCACCATGGGCGACGACACGATAAAGCCGGTCCTCAGGCGCGACCTCCTGCGGCACGCCAAGTCGGCCATCGCGTCATCCGCCAGCAGGTCGGTGCCCGTCATCGACGACGATGGCCGCGTGGTCGGCATGTTCGCCGAGGGCGACCTGATCCGCGAACCGAACATCGAAATGATCCTGGTGGACCACAACGAATTTTCCCAGGCGGTCGAGGGGATCGAGCACTACCGCATCCTGGAGGTGATCGACCATCACCGCCTCGGGGTATTTTCCACGAATTACCCGATCACCTTCATCAACCGCGTGGTGGGCTCCACCTCCACGATCGTGGCCACCATGTTCCGCGAATCGCGCACGCCGCTGCCCAGGGCCATCGCCTCGATCCTGCTCTGCGGCATCCTGTCGGATACCCTCGTGCTCCGTTCCGCCACCGTGACCGAGGTGGACCGCGACACCGCCGATTATCTGGCGGGCATCACCGGGCTTGAAATCGACGCGCTCGGCGCCGACATAATGAAATCCGCGTCCGCGGCGGCGCGCATGCCGGTGGACCGCATGGTGCGCGTGGACCGCAAGGAATACGACGAGGGCGGCGTGAAAATGTCGGTCAGCCAGATCGAGCTCACGAGCGCCGAGGAAATCATGGAGCGCGCGAAGGAAATCCGCGAAGGCCTGGCGTCGCTGCGCAGGGAGACCGGAACCTACCTTGCCGCCCTTATGGCCACGGATATAACCCGGCTCGAAAGCGTGCTGTTCCTGGACGCGGACAAGGGCCTGGCGCCCTATCTGGGCTGGCCCGAGATCGAGCCCGGCGTGTACGAACTGAAGGATATCCTGTCGCGCAAGAAGCAGCTGATGCCCGCGCTGGTGGAAATGGTGCGCAAGGCGCGCGAATCATGAACGCAAGGGGTGACCGGTAATTGAATTTCCTCGAACGGTTCAAGGAGACCGCGTATTCCGTGGTTCCGATCATGCTGATCGTCATCGCGTTGAGCGTCACGCTGGCGCCGGTCGACGGTCAGCTCATGGCGCGCTTCGTGGCGGGAGGCGCGCTCATCATCGCCGGGCTGGGGATGTTCCTGGTCGGCACGGATATCGGCGTGCTGCCGATCGGGCATCGCGTGGGGTCCACGCTCATGCGGAAGCGCAGCCTGCCGCTCATGCTGGCGGTCGGCGCGGTGGCGGGCTTCCTGATCACGGTGGCGGAGCCGGACGTGCAGGTGCTCGCGGACCAGGTGGCGCAGGTGGACCCGTCGGTGCCGGGATTCGCGCTGCTGCTCATGATCGCCGCGGGCGTGGGCTTTTTCGTGGCCCTGGGGCTGGGGCGCATCGTGCTGCAGGTCAGGTACCGCTGGCTTCTGGTCGGATTCTATTTCCTGGTGTTCGCGCTCGCAGGGGTCACCGACCAGCGTTTCGTGGGCGTGGGTTTCGACGCTGGCGGCGCCACGACCGGACCCATGACGGTGCCCTTCATCATGGCCCTCGGCGTGGGCGTGGCCGCGGTCAGCCGGCGCGGAAATTCCGGGCAGGACAGTTTCGGCCTGGTGGGCCTGGCGTCGATCGGTCCGATACTGGCGGTGGTCCTGATGGGCATCATGCATCGCGGGGTCGAGGCGCCGGCTGCGGCCGCGGCGGCGCATGGCGCGGGGCCGGATGCGGGTGTCGCCGGCGTGTTCCTCGCGTTGGCCGCTCCGATGGCATGGAAGGTGGCGCGCGCCTTCGGTCCCCTGGTGCTCATGATCGGCGCGTTCCAGGTATTCCTGCTCAAGCTGCCCCGGTTCAGCGTGGCCAAGACGGGCAAGGGAATCGCGTACGCGTACCTGGGCATGGTCATATTCTTCATGGGGGTGGATGGAGGCTTCCTGCCGATGGGCGCCGAAATCGGCGCGCTCATCGGCGCGCGCGCGGATAATCATATCCTGGTGCCCATAGGCCTGGTGCTCGGGGCGGTGGTGGTCCTGGCCGAGCCCGCGGTGTGGGTGGTGAACGGCCAGGTAGAGGAAGTGTCCGGCGGCCACATAAAGAAGGGCGTCATGCTCGCGGCCCTTTCCATCGGCGTGGCCATCGCCGTGGGCATCGCGATGCTGCGCGTGGTGACGGGCATAGGCATCTGGTGGTTCCTGATTCCAGGGTATGCGATCGCGCTGGCGCTCACGTTTTTCTGCCCGCCGCTGTTCACGGCCATCGCCTTCGATTCGGGCGGCGTGGCGTCGGGGCCCATGTCATCGACCTTCATACTTTCGTTTACGTTGGGCGCTTCGGCGGCCTCGGGGGGAAATCCCATGATCGACGGTTTCGGGGTCATCGCGATGATCGCCATGATGCCGCTCATCGCGATACAGGTGCTCGGCCTCGCGTACGAGCGGGGCAGGAAGGGAGGCGCGGCATGAACGGGGCCGTCGGCGTCCGGCAGGAAAAAGGCGGCGCGGTCCTGATCGCCGTGACGGCGCGCGGCCGCGGCGAGCGCGTGATAGGCGCGGCCCGTGAAGCCGGGGCGCGCGGCGGCACGATCGCGCTGGGACGGCATCCGCAGGAGGGCGGCTTTCTGGGCATGCTCGGCCTGGGCGACGCCGACAAGGACATCGCGATCATCGCCGGTGACGATGCCGTCATCGGCGCCGTCGCGGGCGAACTCGAATCGCGCGGGGCATCCGCCGCGGGGCGGGGCGCCCATCTGGCGATCATGGGCATGGCCCGCGGCGCGGAGGAAGGAATGGACAACGGATCGAATAACGTGATGGTGGTGATCATCGTGAACTCGGGCGCCGCCGACGAGGCGATGGACGCGGCGCGCAAGGCCGGAGCGTCGGGCGGCACCATCATCAACGCGCGCGGCACGGGCAGGGAAGAGGACGCGAAATTCTTCGGAATAACGATCTTCCCGGAAAAGGAAGTGCTGCTGATCGTGGCCGCGCGCGAGGAAGCCGACGCGATCATAGACCGCGTGCGCGCCCTCGAAAGCCTTGCCGGTCCCGGCAGCGGCATCGCGTTCACGCTGCCGGTGAGGGACTACATCACCATAGGCGCCTGAAAAGCCGCTGCCGACAACAGGCGCCCGCGCCGGTTGTCGGGCGCCCGCGCCCGGTATCAGGTTCCTGAGTCCGGTATCAGGCGCCCGCGCCGCAGCACTTCTTGTATTTCTTGCCGGACCCGCAGGGACAGGGGTCGTTGCGGCCCACCTTGGGCTCGGCGCGCACGACGGTCTGCGTGGTGACGTTGCCCTCGTCGAAAAGCCAGCGGCCGTCCTTTTTCACGAAATGCGCCGATTCGCGGTGCTTTTCCTTCAGGCCGTCGAGCACGTACTGCGCGGTGAAATCCACCGTGCCTTCGCTGTCCTGCTCGCGGCCCTTTTCGGTGCCGTGCACGGTCAGGCCCAGCCACTGCGACTGCGTGCTCCATCGGCGCGTGCCCTCGATATCGATGCCTTCCGCCGAAACGCAGGATGCGACGATGTACTCGACATTTCCCGTGGCGTAGGCGGTGTAGCGGCTGCGCATGAGGGCTTCGGCCGTGGGCGGCAGCGCCTTCCCCCCGATGAAGGGTCCGCAGCATTCATTGTAGTCGCGGCCCGAGCCGCAGGGGCATTCCTTCATTCTCTTTCCTTTTCCGTCAGCGCAGCGCGCCCGAGGCGAGCACCGGCAGCGATATGAAATTTCCGATCATTCCCCCGATGCTCGACAGGAAGAACACCAGGAGGATGTGCGTTACGCGATTTCGGTAGAAGCCCTTCGCGGAGCTGACGTCGTCGCCGAGGGCCTCGAGGTCCTGCACGGTGGGCTTGCGCAGGAGGGCTTCGCTCATTCCGGCGAAGAGCCCCACGCCGACAAAGGGATTCAGCGTGGCCAGCGGCGCGGCGACGAAGGACACGAGGATCGTGACGGGGTGGGCCAGGCAGAGCGCGGACCCGAGGGCCGACAGGCTGCCGTTGAACAGCACCCAGCGCAGCAGCATGCCGAGGCTGGCCTTGCCGCCGCCGTTGATGAATCCGAGCGCGAGGAGGCCGACGATGAGCAGGGGCAGGGCCCATCCGGCGATCTTTCCCCAGGGGCCCGCGGAGGGCACGTTCTCGATATCCGAAAGGTCGGCGGATGCGAGACCTGCGTCCAGATCGTGCAGCCATTTTTCGATGCCGTTCATGTGCCCCGCGCCGACCACGGCGAGTACCGTCGGTTCGGAGGCCTGGAATATTTTCGCGGCGAGGTAGCGGTCGCGCTCGTCTATCAGCGTGGCCTTGACGGAAGGAAGGTATTCGGCCAGTTCCTGCATCATCTGTTCGAGCTCGTTGCGCTCCTTGAGCTGCTCGATTTCGGCTTCGGTCAGTTTTTCGCCCGAGAAGGAGGAACTGGCCAGGCTGGCGAGCAATTTGGACCTGTTCCAGAGGTTGGATTTGGCCCAGGCGCGCTTGAGCGTGACCTGCACGTCGCGGTCGCAGAGCGACCAGGGAATGCCCGCTGCTTCGGCGGCCCTGACCGCGGCGATCATTTCCTCGCCGGGCTTCATGCCGATGCCCGCGCCCATGCGGCGCTGGAATCCGGAGAGGGCGAGGTTGGCCATGAGCAGGAAGCCCCGGCCTTCGCGCAGCACCTTCACGATATCCAGGGATTCCCAGTTGGAGCCCTGGGTCATGGCGGTGTAGCGGGGCTGGTCGAGTTCGATGCAGACCCGGTCGGGGTGTTCGCTCGCGATGAGTCCGGTGACTTCCTCGACGCTTTCGCGCGAGACATGCGCGGTGCCCGCGAGGATGACGGTCCTGTTCCTGAGGGCGATGCGTCGTACGGTTTGTGCCATCGGGTGTCCTTGAAGGTTGGATACTACTATCGAGTGCGGCCCTCGTTCAAGATTGGTAGTTCATCGAAGATTGTTGATGGAGGGGAGCCCGGTCACCGCCGGGCGGCCCGACATGATCGAGGTGACGAGCAGCTGCAGCAGGGTAGCGGTGAATGCGGTGCCGAGGCCCGACCTGAGCGCGCCGTCGGTGTCGGATGCGGATCTGATGGCCAGGGCGCAGGTTTCGGGCGGAAATCGGTCCAAGGCTATGCGCAGGCGGCGCTGCGCGGGTTTGCTGCGCAGGCCCTGCTTCAGGCAGGCTTCGTCGAACGAGGCGCCGTCGGCCATCGAAAGGTGGACCCGTTCCAGGCGGCGGAAGCTCCAGATGAGGGCGGCGATGATCTGCACGGCGTCGCCCTTGCGGTCGGCGAGGACGGCGTCCAGGACGCCCAGGGCGCGGGCCAGGTCGCCTGCGGCCATGCGGTCGAACAGGCTGAAGGCGTCTTCCTGGCGGTTTCTGGCCACCGAACCTTCTATATCATCGGCGCCGAGCCGATGCCCCCGCGGGTGCACAGAAGCCAGCGCGACGCAGGCCGCGTCGAGCGCGCCGGTTTCGTTTTCGACCAGTTCGAGCAGGGCGTCTATGGCGTCCTGATCCGCCAGGAGGCCGTCGCGCGCGAGCCGTTCGCGCAGCCAGCGCGGTTTTTCGTTGTCGAACATCTCGAAGAAGGTTTTCTTTGCAGCGGCGCCGACCGCCGCTTCTATCGGTTTTTCGAGCCCGTAGCTTTCGGTGACGAGGAGGAGCACCGCGTCCTGCGCGGGGGCGCGGATATAGTCGGCGAGCGCGGCGACCTCGTCCTTGGTCTTGATCGCTTCGGCGCCCCGGTACTCGACCAGGCGGCGCGAAGAAAACAGAGAGCCGTTGCGGAGCAGCGCGAGCAGTTCGGCGACACCGACGTCCTGGCTGTAGAGCCGGTG
>CAYRXK010000003.1:48258-57115 GCA_964428265.1 uncultured Treponemataceae bacterium | reverse complement strand
GCGGGTTGGAATCGGAATCACCCCCGCCCATGCGCGCGGCGATGGAAATTTCCTTGATGAGTTTGGTGAACATCTGGCCGCGCTTGGCGTCCGCTGCTCCCTTCTTGTGCTTTATGGTGGCCCATTTACTATGTCCGGACATACGAGCTCCTTTTCTGGCGTCGACGGCTGACGCAAGACTTTAGCACGCTGTGGAAAAAGGTGTCAACGGTTCCGCGGTTCGCCGTGTTTTTACTCGTTTTTTGCGGATGACGCGGTTTTCCGCGCGGCCGGATGACCGGTGTGAGGCAGGCCAAGGTGTGGCGGTTCGGCTCCGCGGGCTCATTTGAGCCGGACGACGGTCTTGCCGTAGCCGCCTTCCTCGGGCCGCGCGAAATGGTAATCCTGAACCGCCGGGTTGCCGCGCAGGTACTCGTGGATGCCGCGGCCGAGTATGCCCTCGCCCGTGCCATGGATGATGGAAAACAGCTGAAGTCCCTGCAGGGCGGCCGCATCGATCTGGCGCTCCACCGCTTCCAGGGCTTCATGCAGGCGGAACCCCCTCAGGTCCAGTTCAAAGGCCGCGCGGGCGGATCCCGAGCCGTCGCGCGGGGCAAGTTCCACCTGGTAGTCCACCCGAACCTCGGCCGGGCGGGCGCGCTCCAGTTCGCGCTCCTTCACGCTCAGCTTGAGCGACCCGACTTCCACCAACCACGCGCCCGTGCCCGCGCGGCGGATCAGCCTGCCCGGACGCCGGGCCGCGCCTACCAGCACTTCGTCGCCCGGGGCGAAAGGCGAATCGGGTGCAGAGGGCGTGCCGGCCTGCGCAGCCCGCGCGGTTCGGTCGCGGACCCGCGCGGTTCCGTCATGGCCCCGCGCGGCGGGAGCCTCCTGCGGCCGGACATCCGGCTCCATGCGCGCCGCCGCATCCTCGAGGCCGGACTCGGCAGCGCCCAGCAGCGCGCGCTGGCGCTCCGCGGCCTCGGTCAGTTCGGCGATGAACCCCTTCACTTCCCGCGTGCGCAGGCTGCCGCCCTCGCCTACGCCCGTTTCGCGCAGTTCGCGCACCAGGTTTTCCAGGGTTTTCCGGCTCTCGGTCAGGAGGCGCTGCACTTCCGACACGCCCTTGCGGCGAAGCTCCAGTTCCTGCCGGCGCACGCGCAGGACCGCCAGGTCGGCGCGCCGCTGGTCCTCCACCGCCTCCTTCAGGCGGCGCCGGCGCTCGGTTTCAAGGCTGTCCAGCTCGCGGTGCTTTTCGTTCAGCCCCTTGATGAGTTCGGACACGTCGGTGCGTTCCTCGCTCAGGTAGCGGCGCGCATTCTCGACGATCAGGCGCGACAGCCCGTTCTGCGCGGCGATGTCCAGCGCGCGGCTCTCGCCCGGCACGCCCATCACGATGCGGTAGGTCGGCGACAGGCTCTGCGCGTCGAAATCCATCGACGCGTTCAGGCAGCCCGGCCTGGTGTAGCCGTAGTTCTTCAGGATGCCGTGGTGCGTGGTAACCACGGTCAGGGCGCCCGCTTCGATAAAATGGTCAAGCAGGCCCATCGCTACCGCGCAGCCCTCTTCCGGATCGGTGCCGGCGCCCAGCTCGTCCAGCAGCACCAGGCTCCGCCCCGTCGCGCCCGACGCGATGCGGCCGAGCACGCGCATGTGCCCGGAGAAGGTGGAGAGCGACTGGTCGATCGACTGCTCGTCGCCGATGTCCGCCCAGACTCCGTCGAATACCGAAAATCCCGTCTCGCTCGCCGCGGGCAGGGCCATGCCGAACTGGTTCATCAGCGCGAAGAGCCCGATGGTCTTCAGCGTGACCGTCTTGCCGCCGGTGTTCGGTCCGGTGACCACCAGGGTGCGCGTACCGGGCGGCAGGTCCACGTCGATGGGTACCGCTTTCGCGCCCAGCAGCGGGTGGCGCCCGCGCAGCAGGGAAAATCCAGACTCCAGATCCAGGGCGAGAAAGTTGCCAGTCCTGAGCGCCTGCAGGGCCCGCGCCAACCGCGCGTCGATGCTCGCCATGCATCCCGAAGCCAGGTCGAGGGCGGCGTGGTGCGCGTGCAGCCGCCCGGTCGCATCGCGAAGGATGCGCGCGATCTCGGCGCGCAGGGCGGCGTCCAACTGCACCAAGTCGTTGTTTTTCTCGACCAGCGCCGCAGGCTCGATGAATACCGTCTGGCCGGTGGCGGACACTTCGTGCACGATGCCCTTCACCCTGCCGCGGAAGTTGGCGCGCACGGCGAGCACGGTACGCCCGTCGCGCAGGGTGGGTTCGCCCGACTGCAGGGCGTTCTTGAGCTCGGGATCGCGGAAATACGAGGCGGCGATCGATTGTATGTCGCGCTCGGCACGCCTGACGTCGTCGCGCAGGGCGCGCAGTGATGGCAGATCCCTGAGTTCGCCGTCGTTGGTCAGCACCCCGAACACGATCTGCGCCACCGGCACCAGCGAGGGTGACCATTCCATGACCGCGGCCAGCGGATCGCGCGCCCAGGCTGCCCGATCCGGTTCCCCGCCACGGTCGCCGACAGGGGTATCCGTCGGACCATTCTGGGCTTCCGTCAACCTGGATGCCCGATCCATCCCTCGATCCATCCCTCGATCCCGGCCCCGCTCCCTTGCGCCGGGAAGCCAGTCCAGCAGGCGTTCCCAGGCGCGTGCCCAGAGGCCGACCGCGTAAAGCTCCTGCAGTTCAAGGACCATGCCGTCCTTGGACAGCACGCGCCGCGCCCGGCCCAGATCGGGAAAGGAGCAGTCCGGGGCTCCTTTTTCGCGCGCCTGGTCCGCCAGGGTGCGGACGTCTTCTTTCAGCGCGCGCACCAGAACGGGGTCGGCCAGCGGAAAGGTAGATTCGACCAGCGCCTGCCCCTCGGGCGAGATGCAGTACCCGGCCAGCGCGCTCCGGATGCGCGGAAAATCCAGGAGATCCAGGCTATGGGCGTCGTCGATGATCATGGATTCACCCCGCCGGAGTCGCGATCCTGGTCGTGATCCTGATCGTGGTCCTCGGCGTCCTCGTGGTAACGGGGCTTGTGGCGGCGTTCACGCGCGTTCTCTCCCCGCTCGCGCCGCCCCGGATCGCGGTTGCCCGCGCGCTTCCAGGTGACCGCCGACAGCAGTTCCTCGCGGATGCGCAGGAAACTCTCGTAGCGGTCAGGGTCTATCGAGCCATCCTCGACCCCGCGCACGATTCCGCAATCCTCCTCGTCCAGATGCGTGCAGGAAAGCCCGTAGCCGCAACGCCCCACTGCATCGCGCATCTCGGGGAAGTAGGCGGCCAGCGAGTCCGGATCGAAACCGCGAAGTGCAAGGCGGCGCATGCCCGGCGTGTCGATCACCCGCGTACCGTCGTCGTCGTCGGCCACGAGTTCGGCCATCGTGGTCGTGTGCTTGCCTCGGTCATACTTTACGGACACCTCGCCGGTTCTCAGCGTCAGGAAGGGATACAGTGCGTTCAGGATGCTCGACTTGCCCACCCCCGACTGCCCCGTGAACACGCTGGTCCTGCCGCGGATCTCGGCGCGCAGCGCGTCCAGCCCATCTCCCGAGCGAGCCGACATCATCAACACCCGGTATCCGAGCCCTTCGTAGCCCGACAGCCTGAGAGAGGCCTCCTCGGGCACCCCCAGGTCCGCCTTGTTCAGTATGATAAGGAGAGGACACGCCGCCGCCTCGGCCAGTACCGCCACCCGATCGATAAAGCGCGGCCGAAAGGGAGGCAGCTTGGGCGAACTAACGCATACCACCAGATCCACGTTGGCGGCGATCGCCTGCTCGGCGCGCCCCTTTTCATTGAATCGCCCGAACACGTTCCGTCGCGGTTGCATCGCCGTGACCATGCCGCGGCCCGGATCGGTGGGCGCCACATCGACGAAATCGCCGGATGCAAGACTGTTGTAGCTGCCGGAAAGATCCTTGATGCGCTTGCCCTTGATGGCGCAAAGACGGGTCAGGCCGTCGTCGCAACGGACCTTGAAGAGATTGTTGGCGGCGGAGATGACGTATCCTCGCATGGATGGGCCGGACCTAGAGCCGCTGCGGACCGTCTAGTCCGTACGCGCGCGCCCATCGGGCATACGAAGGATCGTGAGGCCCTTCCGAGGACAGGAGCAAAAGGCCGCCGCGACCGGGGGCGATCTCATCGGGCAGGGGGTCGCCGCAGTCGTCAGGCGGTGCGGGAGGCAGGTCGGCGCAGCAATGCACCAGGCCGAGCACCTGCGTCAGGCGCGATACCACGCCGCGGCGGGAATCCACTACCTGGGCGCAGCCGTCGCATGCATTCTGCAGGTAAGCCGAGATGTCCGCCTCGAGGTGCAGGAAATGGGTGCAGGCCAGCACGATGCGGTCGGCCCCCGCATCCACCAGGGCTTGTATGTGCGGCCGCACGGCTTCTCGCCGGGCATCGGCGTCCGAAGACAGCAGGCGGTGTTCCACGAATTCCACCAGGTCCTGCGCGGCGCGGCGCACCACGGTGACGCCCGAGGCATGCCGCGCTTCCAGGTCATCCAGGTAGGGGTCGGCGACCGTGCGCTCGGTGGCCAGGATTCCCACCACGCCGGTCCAGGTCGAGGTGGCGGCAGGCTTCACCGCCGGCACCGTGCCGATCACATCGAAACCTGGGTTGTCCTGCCGCACCGCCGCGAGCGCGGCCTGGCTTGCCGTGTTGCACGCGATGACCAGCGCGGCCGGATCGAATCGGGCACGCAGGCGACGGACGCGGTCCAGCACCAGGTCGGCGATGCGCGAGGCGCTTTTGGTCCCGTAGGGAAATCCTTCGTCGTCCGCCAGGTAGTGCAGGCGGTATCCGGGCAGATACCGCGCCGCCAGGGCCAGGTACGGAAGCCCCCCCACGCCCGAATCCAGGAATGCGACGACGGGCGCTGTCGGGGATAGTCCGTCCCGAGGCCGCGTATCATCGGATGTCTCAGCCGAATAAGCTGTCAAATCCCCTCCGCGCTTCATCGGCAGCAGTGCGCTCCCGTTCCATGCCGGCATTCCGGGTAAAAAACCGTTCGTCCACCGAAAACCATTCGCAGTGGTTCCGGCGATCCTTGTCCGCCACGTGGAAGTCCACCGTTTCGGCGCATTCCCAGCGCGCATCCTTGCGGTGGAAGCGGCACGCGAGGCAGACATGCAGGTCCTTGCCGCAGGTTGCGCAGGTTTCGTTGAATCCTGGCTTGCGGTCGCGGTCGAACGGCTGGCCGCAGTGGTGGCACATGAACAAATACTATCCGCTCACGCGGTTGGCGTGCAAGCGTCCGCATCACCGCGCGGCGCGCGGCGCATCGCTCAGCCTCCGTCCAGCCTCCGCCCAGCCTCCGCTTGCGCGGCACCCTGAGGCGGGGTAGCCTGTACCTCATGTTCAATCATCGCCCCTGCAGCGTCGAAGGTTGCAGAAATACGGCGTTCGCGGGCCAGGCTTCGTGCTTCATGCACCTCGACGGGGCCGAAGAACTGGCGCTCGGCCTCCTGGCCACCGATACCCCGGAAGAAAGCTCCCGCGACCTGTGCCTCGCCGGCGCCTCGCTCTCGGGCCTGGATCTGTCTCGCCGCAAATTCCTCTGCTGCAATTTTTCCGGCGCCATCCTGCGCAACTGCCTTTTTACCGGGGCCAGCTTCCGCATTTCCATCTTCGACGGCGCCGCCTTTTCCGGCTGCGACTTCTCCGGCGTCGACATGGATTTCTGCAGCTTCGGTTCCTGCCTGTTCGAGGATTGCTCCTTCGAAAACGCAGAACTCATCCACGTCAACTTCGACGGCGCGCGCATCAGCGACTGCACCTTCACCGGATCCAACCTTTACGACTCGCGGTTCCTCCTGGGCGAGATAGAACGAACACGCTTCGACGATTGCGACTTCAAGCGGGTCTACTTCATTCCCTCCCGCGAAGAGGGCGTCACCATGAAGAATTCCAACACCATGGAAGCCGTGCGCGACTTCGGGGAGCTGTACCGGTGAAACTCTACCAGCACTACTCCATCTACGGATTCTCCAACTCCTACATCGTCGGCAACGACGACTCGCGCAGCGCCCTGATCGTGGATCCGGCGGAAATTACCGTAGCCATGATCGGCCAGATCGAAAACAACGGCTACAGCCTCGACGCGGTCCTGGTCACCCACGGGCACATCCACCACGTGCGCGGCATAAAGACCCTGCTGCGCGTCTACGGCGACTGCAGGATCTACTCCGCTGCCGCGCGCGTTACCGGCCTGGCCACGCGCGTGGTGCGCGACGGCGAATGCTTCCAGGCCGCCGGCTTCGAGGTCGAGGCGATCGCAATGCCCGGCCACTCGCAGGATTCCATGATCTACAGGTTCCGGGGGATGGTTTTCACCGGTGATTCCCTGCACGCGGGCCTGATCGGCCGCACCACCAGCGGCATGAACGCCGCCTCGCTGGCGCGGCGCATGCTGGAAAAGCTGCCCCTGCTCGAGGATACCGACATCATCCTGCCGGGGCACGGACCGCCCTCGACCATCGGCACCGAACGGCGCTTCAACCTCGGCCTTCAGCCCGGTTACGCCGAAAAGATCAAGGCGGGCTACGACTTCTTCGTGTAGGCGGGCCTGGCGCCGAAGCGCCGCCTGCCTGACACGAACTCGTCCTGGCTCTGCACGATCGGCAACTCCCTCCGGCCCGAACCATGGCAGCGCTCGAACACCGCGAAGGTGGCGTCCGCCATCAGTTCCAGCGCGCGCACGGCGTCGCCGGAGCGCAGGTACTGCCCCAGGAACAGCGCCGACACCAGGTCGCCCGCCCCGTTGGGCGCCGGCGAAACCGGCAGCTCCGGCGTGCTCACCAGCCAGGCCTCGCCCCGCACGGACAGCAGCATCGAGATGCTTCCATCCGAGCCTGCCTCGGGCTTGAAGCTGGTCAGCAGCACGATACCCGGCCCCATCCCGTGCAGGCGCGCGCAGGCGGCGACCGCGTCGTCCAGGCTCCTGACCGTCAGGCCCGTCAGGGCTTCGGCCTCGAACTGGTTGGGCTTTATGATGTCCGCCGAGGGCACCGCCACGTCGCGCATGAATTCGAAGATGCCCGGGCGCACGAAAAAGCCCCTGCCATAGTCGCCCATCACCGGATCGCAGCAGTACACAAGGCCCGGATCGTGGCGCTTCAGGTCGTCGCGCACGTCCAGGATGGCCCGGCCGATCGAAGGATCGCCCATGTAGCCGGACAGCAGCGCCTGGCAGCCACCGACCGCGCCCCGCTCCTTCATCCCCTCCCAGACGGCGCGCACGTGGTCGGCGGTAAAAACCTCGCCCTTCCACGAGCCGTAGCCGGTATGGTTCGAGAACTGCACGGTATTGATCGGCCATACCTCGAACCCGAGACGTTCGAGCGGAAATACCGCCGAGCGGTTGCCGGCGTGGCCGTACGCGACATGCGACTGGATCGAGATGATCGCCATGGTCAGGTTCCTTCCTTCGCCACCCGCGGGTAGCTTGATTCCATTTCCGCAAGGCAGTCCACCAAAAAGCGGTTGGCAAGGTCCATGCCCTCCGGGTCGAGGGCGAGAAAGTCCCCGTCGCCCGTGCCCGCCCCGTCGCCCGTGCCCGCCCCGCCACCCGTGCCGGGCGCAACATGGCCGGACCAGGCCGACAGGGTGCCGCCGATAAGCTCGTCGCACGCGTAGCCGAACCGTGCGTGGAAATCGGACCTGTCCACCCCCCGGGTGGTCCTGATGCCCATCATGATCGTCTCGAACGCCGAATCGCGGGGGCTGATGATGGTCTCGCGGCCCGGCGTTCCGGCGATGAAGGCATCCAGATCGCGGACTTGCTCGATGCGCAGCGCGCATCCGCGCCGGCCGGGCGCCTCTCCCTCTTCCGCCGCGCGCAGCGTGGACACCGCTCCCGATCCCGCTCCCAGATAGGACCGCAGCGCCCAATACGCTCCATTGTGCGCGGATTCCTGCCCGGGAAGGCTGTAGTTGGAAATCTCGTATCGAGCGAATCCGCGTCCGGCCAGTTCCCGTTCCATCAAATCCCGTTCCAGGCGTTCCCGATCCGAATGTTCCGTTTCGCCGCTCGCGCCCTGCCCGTCCCGATTGTCGTCGTCGCTGTCGCTGTCGTCGTCGTCGGCGGCGGCGGCGAGCAGGATTCCGCGCTCAAGGGCCTGCGCCAGGGGCGTGCCCTCTTCGGGCGTCAGATCGTAGACTGAAATGTGGCTGAAGCCTGAGTCCGCCACGAAGGCTACGGCGCGCGCGAGCGCTCCGGGGTCAGGGGCGGCCTGGCCGGGGCGGCGCGGTATCGCGGCGATAAAGTCCGCCGACCTTCGTACCGGCGCGCCGGCGAGCAGCAGCACGGCTTCCTCGTTGCGGCGCGCGGTGCTCAGGCGCCCCAGCAGCGCGAGCTCCGCGTCGTCCATCCGCTGCAGGCCCAGGCTCACCCGGTTCACGCCCGATTCCAGCATCGCATCCAGGCTGCGCGCGTCAAGCGACTCGGGATTGGCTTCGATCGTCCATTCCTCAACCGAAGCTCCCGCGCGATCGCGCAGGCCGCGCAGCAGGCGGCCGAGCAGCGCCGGGCCGAGCGCGGTGGGCGTGCCGCCTCCCACGTAGATGGTGCGGAAATCGCGCCCGTCGGCGCAGAAGGTCGAAAGAAGGGTGTCGAGGTTGGCCAGGGTTGCCTCGACCACCGCTTCCATCATCGATCCGGACTCCGTGCGGGCGTCCCGGGCGGTCGCGATCGAATGAAAGTCGCAGTACCCGCATTTCGAGAGGCAGAACGGAACATGCACGTACAAAGCCCGGGGATTTTCCCAGGCCACGGGTGGCCGTGCAACGGGTGGCCGTGCCGCATGCGGCCGGGCGGCGCGCGACGAGGAAGCCTGCGGCACGATCAGGGAATCCCGATGCGCGTGGGCGGCCAGAACCGGA
>CAYRXK010000003.1:2914-48158 GCA_964428265.1 uncultured Treponemataceae bacterium | reverse complement strand
GGAAGCCTGCGGCACGATCAGGGAATCCCGATGCGCGTGGGCGGCCAGAACCGGACCAGCAGATCGCCCCTGATTTCAGCGGCGCGGTAGGCTCCGCGCACCGTGGAATCGGCCGACGAACCGCGGTGGTCGCCCGCAAGGAAGTACTGGCCGTCGGGCACGGTTGTTTCCGCCATGAATCCCGAGCCGGGCAGGTCCGCCCTCCATCCCTCGGGCACCGGAGCATGGGTGGTCGCATAGCGCGCCGGCGAAAGCTCGTGCTCGGACCTGAATCCGGACGAATCACGCGGCCTTACGAACAGTACCCAGGATTCCATGCGCACCGTATCGCCCGGCAGGCCGATGACGCGCCTGACCGATCGCGTACCCCTGGTTCCCCCGTCTCCCGCTTCCATCGTCGATACGCGCTGCAGGGTAAGAAACCTGAGCACCGCATCGAGCGCACGTTCCGGCAGTCCCGTTCCCGCATGATCGGCCACATCCACCAGCACCAGTTCGCCCCGCCGGGGCGCGCGCAGCGCGGGCAGCGATCCGAACGGCGTCGAGATGCCGAAGGGCGCCGGCGAAATCAGCACGAAATCTCCGGGTTCGAGGGTCGGCAGCATGGCCTGCGAACCGATCGCCACGGACTGCAGCAGGCAACCATGCGACAGGCCCGCCGCCAGGACCGCGGCCAGCAGCATGCCCGCCACGCGTCGTGCCCGGCGGCGCGCGAAGAGTTTTTCGGTATAGGACCGGTGTCGCATGGTTCGGCGAGCGCGGATCCGCGGCCCTAGCGGACCGCCCCCATCCGCGTGAAAGGCCAGTAGATGAATTTCGCATGCCCGAGCACCCGATGCTCGGCCACCGGACCGAAATAGCGGGCATCGCGGGAATCGTCGCGGTTGTCGCCCATCGGAAACACGCGCCCCGGGGCGATGTACCAGCCGGTATCGTGGCGCCGGGCCGCTTCCGCAACCCGGGCGTCGTGCGGATACATGTCCTTCAGGGCGGCCAGCCGGCTGCCGTCGTAGGCGTAGGCGTCACGGTAGGCATCCGTCATGCGCCCCCCCTGCACCTGCGCGGCCTTCTGAAGGCCGGCCTCCGCGAAGGCCGAGGCGCGGCCCGCGGCCTCGACCCCGGCATACTCCTCGGCCGAAACCTGCCGCTGCCGCTTGAACGGCAGGCCCTGCGCCTTCATCAGGTCGGGCTCCGCCATCCAGCGGTCGGTACCCGCGGGCATGATCCGCACCTCGCCCCGGTCTATCCGCACGCGATCGCCCGCCAGGCCCACCTGGCGCTTTATCAGGTAATGCACGCGCTGTTCGCCGTTTTCGTCGCGGTCTATGTCCACCAGGGTGAGGGTGAGCATGTAGAGCATCTGCTGGAGGATGGTGTAGACCGGCCCCTTGGACAGGTAGCTGGGATTTTCGAATACGATGATGTCGCCGCGGCCGGGCCTGGCCAGCAGGCTGGGCAGCTTGGCGACGCCTGGCAGCAGCTCCGGTCCGTAGGACAGCTTGTCCACGAAAATCATGTCGCCGATCAGCAGGGTTTTTTCCATCGACCCCGAGGGGATGCGGTAATTCTGGAAAAGGTACTGGTTTATGACCAGCACGAAGCAGGCGGCCCAGAGGATGGCCAGCGCCCAATCGAGCACCGGATGCCGTTCCTGCTGGCGCTTGCGTTCGCGCAGTTTTCGTTTGAGCCTGTGGGTGAGCACGCGTTCCGTGATGTGCTGGAGCGCCATGGCGAAGTCTGCCTTCTGCGTCATCGGCTGTGCAGACTAGCACGGGGCTTCCGCGTTGACAAGCACGGAGGGCCTTCCTATACTCGTCCGGGCATGCGCGACGAAAAAAGAATCACACAGGCCGATATAGACGCGGCCGAAGTCCGGCTCCGGCCCTTCGCGGGAATGGCGCCTCGCGCCTGGCTCACGGCAGCCTTCGGATCGGCTCTGGCATCCATCCTCTTCGCGCTGCTCATCCTGCCCGGCATCCTTCGTCCCGGCACCTGGATCAGTCTTTCCGGCACGCCCTCCGACGCCGCCGTCTGGGTGGATTCCGCGTACCGGGGGTCCGCGCGCAGCGCGGTGTTCGTGGCACCCGGCGATCACGACATCACGCTCACGCGTCCGGGTTTCGCGCCCGCCACCCTCAAGGTGCGCGCGGGCAACCGCCTCATCGGCAGCCTTTTCGCGCCGGCGCGCCGCGGCCTTCCCTATACCCTGCAGATTACCGACGCTCAGGCCGAACTGGCCCGCGCGGTGGGCGAATACTCGCGCTGGGCCAACACGGGCAAGCCCACCGCGGTATGGCAGGTTCCTTCCGCACTTTCCGATGGCCTCTCGGCGCTGGCCGAATCCGGAGCCCTTGCTCCAGGCGGCCCCCTGGCCACCGCGCCCGAAGCAGCCCCCGCTCGCATCGCCCGCGTCGCGCTCGCCGCATCCACCTCGCCCCAATCGCTCAGGGACGGCCTTCGCGCCACCTTCATCGCCTCGGGCGCGCGGCATCCCGCACCGCTGGCGCTCGTGTCCGGCCTGCGCGCCGCGCTCGCCGCCGCGGCCACTCCGGTCACCGCCGCATGGCTCGCCGACTACGCGGCTGCCGAATCGGCCAGATTGCGCGCCGCGTTGCCCGACAGCCAGACCGACACTCCCGCGATTCCGGCCAACGCCGCGCCCTCGGTCGCGGGCATCGAATCCGTCGCGGGCGTCGCATTCGTGAAATTCTCAGGCGGTTCACGCGTACTGCAGGGGCTCTCGCCCTCCGATACCTCCATCCCCTACATCGCCCGGACCGAACCCTTCGCGCTGGCGGCCACCGAAACCACCGTCGGCCAGTGGGCCGCTTTCCTGGCGGACAATCCAGAATGGCGGCCCGACCGTCGCGACACCCTGATCCAGGCGGGCCTGGCCGATGCCGCGTACCTTGCCGACTGGAATCCCGCGGCGGATTCCCGCCTGCCGGTCACCGGGGTCTCCTGGCACGCCGCCTCGGCCTACTGCGAATGGCTTTCGCGCAGGGCAGGCCCTGGCTATCGGGTGGTACTTCCCACCGAAGCGATGTGGGAAGCCGGGCTATCGGCTGGCGGAGCGCGTTTCACCAACGGTATCGGCGCCCCCGCGGTATGGGCCCGTGCGGACCTCGAAGGACCCGAGCGCGTGGGATCGCGCGGTGCAGCGGCTTCGGGCCTCTTCGACATGCTCGGCAACGTCTGGGAATGGACCGCCGACGGCTACCTCGCCTACCCCGCCTTCGCCCCCGAGGGCGTATCCGTGCCCGAGAAGACCGTCCGCGGAGGTTCCTGGGCCAACGCCGCCAATGCCGTGCAACCGGGCTCGCGCGGCGGCATCGAATCGGCGCACGCCTCCGCCTTCCTGGGATTCAGGCCGGCCCTGGTGCGCCGATGAGCATTCCCGACGGCGTAAAGGTTCTCTCGCTCAACCGGCGCGCCCGCTTCGACTACTCGGTGGAGGAAGCCTTCGAATGCGGGGTCGAACTCAAGGGCACCGAGGTCAAATCCATCAAGGACGGCCGCATCTCCTTTCCCGACTCCTTCGCCGAAGTGCGCTCGGGCGAAGTCTGGCTGCGCAACTTCCGCATCATGGAATACTCGTTTTCATCGATCTTCAACCACGACCCCGACCGCCAGAAAAAGCTCCTCCTGCACGCGCAGGAAATCAAGCGGATAGACCGCAAGGTCCGCGAAAAGGGCTACACCCTGATCCCGCTGTCGGTGTACCTGAAGCACGGCCTGGTCAAGATCGAACTCGGCCTATGCAAGGGCAAGAAACTCTACGACAAGCGCGCCGACATCAAGGAACGCGACGTGCAGCGCGATCTCAGGCGCGATTTCCGCCTGCGGGGCGAGTGAGCATGCGCATCACCGGCGGCAGCCTCTGCGGACGCCATGTCGAGGTCCCCGAGGGGCCCCTCGAGATCAGGCCCGCGATGGACCGCATGCGCGAATCGGTCTTCGCTATCCTGGGCGACCTGACCGGACTGTCCTTCCTGGACCTGTTTTCCGGCTCCGGCATCATCGGCCTGGAAGCCGCTTCGCGCGGCGCCTCGCCCGTGGTCTGCGTCGAACGCGACCGCGGCAAGTTCCCCGTTCTTCTGCGCAATGTGGCCATAGCCCCCGGCAGGATAGACTGCAAGGCCATCCCGGTGGAACGCTTCCTCCTGCGCAACCGTCAGGAATTCGACCTGGTATTCCTCGATCCACCCTTTCCCTACGCCTTCAGGCGCGACCTCCTGGCCTCGCTTTCATCCGGCGCCACCCTGCGCGACGGAGGGCTCGCCCTGATCCATTACCCATCCGAAGACGCGATCCCGGAATGCATTGGCGCATTAAAGGTCCAGGATGAAAGGAATTACGGCCGCTCCATCGTCCGTTTCTACAGGAAACACGCCCCGACGGAGTGAAACCGCAAAATTGACAGGTTGCCATACCGCCCGGGATGGATTATCATTCAGCACGTACGGCGGAAGGCGCACGGGTGCGCATGAGGATGAACATTTCAAAACTCGTGTACAGCATCAAAAAATAGCTTTCCGATTCAGAGGTCCACATGAGTGATTTTCCCGCCGCCCATGACCAGACGCACGATTTGCCCGATCAGCCCGTCCAGGACGTCGACCCCTCGCAGGAGGGCGAACTCGCCGAAATCGCGGAGCTTTCCAAGAAGGGCTACCAGTTCCTGAAGGAAAACCGCGGCGACGACGCCGTGGAAAGCTTCAACAAGATCCTGGCCAAGGATCGCGAAAACAACTACGCCCTGGTGGGCCTGGGTGACGCTGCCCGCAAGCGCGGCTCCTACCGCGACGCCGCGGACTACTACAAGCGCTGCCTGCTCTTCCATCCGGGCAACAGTTACGCCCTCTTCGGCCTGGCCGACTGCTACAAGGCCCTGAACCAGTACCAGAAGGCCATCGAAATCTGGGAAGAATACCTCCTGCACGACGATTCCAATATCACCGTGCTCACCCGCGTGGCCGACGCCTACCGCAAGGTGCACGATTTCCGAAAATCCAAGGCCATCTACCTGCGCGTGCTTGAGATGGAGCCCGACAACCACTACGCCCTCATCGGCCTGGGGCACCTGCACTACGACTTCAAGGAATTCAAGGAAGCCCTGTCCTACTGGCAGCGCATGGTCGACCTGCACGGCGAAACGGTGGACATCCGCGTCCTCACCTCCATCGGAAACTGCTACCGAAAGCTCAAGCAGTTCGACCTTGGCATTCCCTACTTCGAAAAGGCGCTGGAAAAGGAACCCGACAACTTCTACGCCCTCTTCGGCCTGGCCGACTGCTACCGCGGCGTGGGCAAGCAGTCCAGTTCGCTGGACCACTGGAACAAGATCCTGGCCAAGGATCCCAAGAACAAGGTCATCCTCACCCGCGCGGGCGACGCCTACAAGAACATGGGCGACTACGAGCGCGCCGCCGAATACTACGAAGCCGCCCTGAACATCGAGTTCGACGTCTACGCCGTACTCGGCCTGGCCGTGATCGCGCGCCTGCAGGGCAAGTTCGAGGACGCCATCACCTCGCTGCGCAAATTGATCCAGAACGATCCCAAGAACTACCGCCTGCATATCGAACTGGCGCAATCCTACGTGGCCGCCGGCCAGAAGCAGAAGGCGGTGGAAACGCTCACCGATTTCCAGCGCTCGGGCATCCGCAACACCTACGTGCAGGATACCCTGGCCAGGATCATGAAAGCCTGACGGCTCCGTCCGTACGCGCATGACCGAGCCCGACCGCCTGATGTACCCCTCCGGCATGACCGCTGCCGAAATAGAGGTAGCCTGCGGTTTCGACCGCGCCTTCCGCGGCCGGCAGGCCTATCGCTGGATTTCCGAAAGCGCCGCCGACTTTTCCCGCATGACCGACCTGCCGGCGTCCGAGCGCGAACGCCTGGCCGCTCGCTTCGGCAGCCTGCGGTCCAGCAGCCTGGGCCGCGAACTGCCCGCCGATGACGGATCGCTCAAACTGCAGCTGCGCCTGCGCGACGGCGCCGCGGTGGAATGCGTGCTGCTTGAAGATATCGAGGGGCGCAAGACCGCCTGCCTGTCCTGCCAGGTCGGCTGCCCCATGGGCTGCACCTTCTGCCGCACGGGGCAGCTCGGCTACCTGCGCAATCTGGGCGCCGACGAAATCATGGAGCAGTTCCATTACCTGCGCGAGCGTCGCGGCCGCATTTCCAACGTCGTATTCATGGGCATGGGCGAGCCCATGCTCAATCTTGGCGAAGTGCGCAAGGCTATCGCGCTGCTCTCGGACCCCGAGGGCATCGGCATGTCGCTGCGCAAGATCACGATATCCACCTGCGGCATCGTGCCCGGCATCCTGGATCTGGCCGAAAACGGCCCGCGCGTGCGCCTGGCGGTGTCGCTGACCGTGGCCGACGACGAGCTGCGCTCTGAGATGATGCCCGTGAACCGCAAGTGGAACCTGGCCGCGCTGAAGGAATCCCTGCTGCAGTACCAGCGCATCACGAGGGAGCGCATAACCCTGGAGGCGGTGCTCACCGGCAACCGCAACGCCTCCGACGCGGACGCCCGAACCCTTGCGCGCTGGGTGCGCCCCCTTCGCGCGCAGGTCAACCTGATCCCATGGAACCGCATCCCCGAACTCGATTTCACCGAACCCGACGAATCCCGGGTGCGCGCCTACACCGCCATCCTGGAACGCGAGGGCATCACGACCAACCGCCGCATGCACCGCGGCCGCGGCGTCATGGGAGCCTGCGGCCAGCTCGGAGACACGCTGAAAACCTGCGCCCCGGCGACCAGCGCCCCGGCGACCAGCGCCCTGGCGACCAGCGCCCCGGCGACCGGCGCCCCGAAAACCGGCACTCAGGAGGCCGCGCCATGACCGAAATCCTTCGCTCCTTCGCGCGCTACAACCGGGGCGCGAACCTCACGCTTGCCGAAACCCTGGAAAAGGCCGCCCCCGGCATCGCCGCGAGGGAAACGGGCATCTACTACAAGACCATCCTGGCCACCTGGCAGCACTGCCTCTGGTACGAGATTTCCTGGCTCGGCCGCTACCGCGCCCTGGGCGATTACCCATCGCTGCGCGCGCCGCTCCTTGCCGAATCCCTCGATTCGATCAAGGCGCGCGCAGGCGCCGACCTGGCCGCCACCATCGCCCTGGTGAAGGAAACCGACGCGATCTGGGAATCCTTCGTCGCCGAGGCCAGTCCCGAGGATCTGTCGAAACCGCTGCAGTTCAGGAATTTCCGCGGCGAACCCCAGGAGCGCATCGTCTGGCAGACGGTCATGCATGTCCTGAACCACTCGACCCATCACCGCGGCGAGATTTCCGGCGCGCTCGACGCCATGGGAGTCGCCAACGATTTCGCCGGATTCTTCAGGTACCTGTAGCCCGATCGGTCCCCATCGCCCTCGCCGAATGCTTCGAATGCTCCGAACGCTCCTGACTCGCCGTGCTTTCCAGGCGTTCAAGGAGCCTGGCCTTCCTCCGCGCCAATCCCGCCGCCGAAGGCGGTTCGACCGCGGCGGAGCTGGCCGTGTCGCATAACGCGAGCGCACGGTCCGTCCAGTCGAGAGCGCGCGCGAAATCGCGCAACGCATGTTCGCAGACTTTCGCCTTTATCACGCAGCAGCGCGGGCTGTCCGGCAACGCGAGGGCGGCGCGGATGGCCTCGTCGCGCCTGCCCGACCGGCGCAGGATTCGGAACCGCAAGATGCCGGCTTCCTCCGCGCCGCGCTGATCCTCGGCGACCGATTCTTCCAGGATCGAAAGGGCCTCGCCGGCGCGTCCCGTCCGCCACAGCCACAGCGCAAGTCGCGCATCGTCCGCTCCCGGTCCCGCGCGCCGTGCCTCGCTGCCCGGATCGGCGTAAATGCGGTCCGCCAGGAAAAAGAGGCGCGCCAGGCTGGACACGTCGTGCGCGTTGTGCGAACAGACAAGGTCCATCGCGCCCTCGTTTCCGGTCGCCAGGAAATCTAGCCACACGCGCGGAATCAGCTCGCCGGGCACGTCGTCGCCGCGGTCGTGGCCCAGCACCGAAAATTCCAGCGCCTTCAGCGAACAGGACGGGGTCCTGCCGCGCCAGAGCCTGCGCGCGGCGTGCAGCGCGTCAACGTGGGGAATGTCGCGATGGGCGATTCCGTTCATGATGCAGCGCGTGCGCAGGAGCGGCGCGTCGAAGGCCTTGCCGTTGTAGGTGGCCATCGCGTTGCGCGATTCGAGGAGCCCCAGGAGCGCCGCGAGAAAATCGGGCTCTCCCGGATAATCGTCCAGGAAGTACTGGGTGACCAGGAAGGGCGCGATACGCCCGGCGCGCGCGCCGGGCCCTCGATCCGTGACCGGTTCCCCCGCGGCGAAACCGCCCACCGCGACCAGAAAGGGTATGGTGCCCGCGCCCCCGGATAGCCCCGTGGTTTCGAAATCGAAAAACGAATAGGCGGCAGGATCGCGCGGAAATCCCGGGCGCAGATATTCGCCGCCCGAAAAACGGCCCGCCCAGGCGTCCGGATTCACCGAGGCGGGCATGGACACCGGCATTTCAAGGGTGCGCGTCCAGAGGTGGGGCGCCATGCGCTCCCAGCCGCGCAGGAATGCGGGCTTCGGGCGTTCATTGTCCGTCAGCGCGGCAGCCTCCGGCGCGGGCGCATCCGGAGCGGCTTCGGTTTTCGGGATTTCCATCGGCAGTTCCGAGGCGCGCGCCAGGCCGAGTTCCTTCAGGCGCGCCAGCCGGGATGAAAGCGAAGCCACGCGCTAATTCCCCCGCGACGCCAGTGGGCCAAGCGCCGCCGGTGCGCCGCCCGAAAGCGCCGCCAGCAGGACCGCCACGTCGGCTTTCGGATCGCCGTCGGTGACGCCTATGCAGGAAGGGCAACCGGTGCCGCAGGAACAGCCTGCCAGGCGTTCGGCCGACGCCGCGAACACTTCGGCCAGGCGCGAAGCCAGCCCCTCGGCCAGGCCGGTGCCGCCCGGATACATGTCGTACAGGTACAGGCAGGCGCAGCCGAAGTGGGGGTCGCGCACGCGTTCGGCCACGCCGATGTCGCGCGGGTCGCACATCAGGAAGGCGGGAGCGAGCGAGGACAGGAGCTTGCCGGCGCCAGCCAGCACGGAGGCGACGCGCGCGGCGTCCTTGCCGGCGAGCGAGCGCCCGGCGCCCGACGCGGCGGGAAAGAGGATCATGATCGCGCGGGTCTGCATTTCTTCCGGCGGCAGGTCGATGTCGCCGTAGCCGACGTTTTCGTTCGTGCGGAAGCTGAGTTTCTTGTACTTTTCCGCCTGGCTGCGCACCAGCACATCGCCCAGCACCCACTCGAAGGCCGGGCCAGCGCCGCGCTCGTCCTCGGTCAGCACCTGGATGTCGGTCTTGACCACGGCGTCGGTCCAGTACTCGACCTCCTTGGGCTCGATCTGGCAGACGCGCCGTTCGATGTCGAGTTTTTTCACCATGTACTGCGTGCCCAGGTGGATGTACACCGCATTGTCGAACACGAGCTGCTTGGCGCTCGGCCGGTCCATTTCGCCGACGACGCGCTCCTTGCCGCCGGACACGTCCACGATGACCACGTTGTCCGCGCAGGCCGACCGCAGCGAAATCTTCTCGCTCGGGTAGCCCTCGGCCGACCAGAACCAGCGGCCGCCGGTCTTGCGCACCGCGCCGCGTTCCTCCAGAAGCGCGAGCGCCGGGTCGAATTCCGTGCCCTCGGCGAAGGGCAGTTCGAAAGCCGCGCACTTGGCGTGGTCGGTGAAGATGTAGGGGTTGTCGGGATCGATGCGCGCGGTCTCCGGCCCCTGGGAGAGGAAGTATTCGGGGTGCTTCGCGAGGTACTGGTCCAGCGGCGCCGACGAGGCCACCAGGACCGCCAGCGATACCCCGCCGCGCCTGCCCGCCCTGCCCGCCTGCTGCCAGAACGAGGCGAAGCTGCCCGGATAGCCAGCGACCACCGCGGCGTCCAGGCCGCCGATGTCGATGCCCAGTTCCAGCGCGTTGGTGGACACCACCCCCTGCAGGCTGCCGTCGCGCAAGCCCTTTTCTATGGCGCGCCGCTCCGAGGGCAGGAGCCCCGATCGGTAGGGGCTGACGCTGATGCGGTTGTCCTCGTTCCAGGGGTTGCGCAGGGAAGCGCTCATGGCGCGCGCGATCAGTTCGACCTGCAGGCGCGAACGCGCGAAAAGGATGGTCTTCACGCCCCGCTTCAGAAGTTCGAGGGCTATCGCCTCGGATTCGGTCGAGGCGGCGCGGCGGATGCCCTGCACCGGATCCAGGAGCGGCGGGTTGTAGAATACCAGCAGCTTTTCGCCGGAGGCCGCGCCGTTGCGGTCCACCACCTCGACCTTTTCCCCGAGGATGGACTCGGCGAGCGAACCGGGGTTGCCGATGGTGGCCGAGCAGAAGATGAAGGTCGGATTGGCGCCGTAGAAGGCGGCGATGCGGCGCAGGCGCCGGATGACATTGGCGACGTGGCTGCCGAAGACGCCGCGGTAGCTGTGCGTTTCATCCACCACCACGTAGGAAAGGCCCGAAAAGAAGCGGATCCACTTCGGGTGGTTGGGCAGGATGCCGGAATGCAGCATGTCGGGATTGGAAATGACGATGCGGCCGGAATCGCGCGCGGCGATCCTGAGGCTGTTCGGCGTGTCGCCGTCGTAGGTGTGGATCTTGACCGGCAGGGCGCCGCCCAGGGCGACTTCGTTCAGTTCGGCCTGCTGGTCCTGCGACAGCGCCTTGGTCGGAAATAGGTAGAGGGCGCGCGCGTCAGGTTTTTCCAGGAGTGTCTGCACGACCGGCAGGTTGTAGCAGAGCGTCTTTCCCGACGCGGTGGGCGTGACGACCACAAAGTGCCTGCCCGCGCGCGCCAGACGGAAGGATTCGGCCTGGTGGGTATACAGGCGCCGTATGCCCCGGCCGGCGAGCGAAGCGGCGAGTGACGGGTCGAGTCCTTCAGGCAGATCCTCGAGTTCCGGGGCCCGGGCGGGAAGGCGGCGCGACCAGGCCACTTCGCCGCGCGCGGACAGCCATCGCAGCAAATCGTCCGTGAAATCAATAGCGCCATTCGGATTCATGCTCTATACTGTACACGCTGCGGCGCCGTATGTCGCCACCGGAATCATTGCAAATACAAGGGGTGCGGAAATGAACAAGGTACTGTCGATCGTTCTGGGAGGGGGCAAAGGCACCAGGCTGTATCCGCTCACCAAGGAACGTTCAAAGCCTGCCGTCCCCTTCGGCGGCAAGTTCCGTATCGTGGACATCCCCATCTCCAACTGCATCAACGCCGGCTTCAAGAAGATCTACATCCTCACCCAGTTCAATTCCGCCAGCCTCCACCTGCACATTTCGCGCACCTACAATTTCGATACGTTCTCCGATGGCTTCGTCGAAATACTTGCCGCCGAGCAGAGCCTGGTGCATTCCGGCTGGTACGAGGGCACCGCGGACGCGGTGCGCAAGAACCTGATCCACTTCCGCACCCAGCGCCCCTCGCACTACCTCATCGTGTCAGGCGACCAGCTGTACCGCATGGATCTCGCTGACATGTACCGCAAGCACGTGGAATCGGGTTGCGCGCTGACCATCGCCGGCACCATGGTGGACCGCGAAAACGCCAGCGCCCTGGGCATCATGCAGATCGGCAAGGATTCGCGCATCAGGGAATTCATGGAAAAACCGGGTCCGACCAAGGACATCGCCTCCTTCGAGATCCCGAAGGAAGTGGTTCCCGCGGGCACGGCGCCGGAAAAAAAGTACCTCGCCAGCATGGGCATCTACATCTTCGACGCCGCACTGATGGAATCCGCGCTCAAGAACGACTTCAATGATTTCGGCAAGGAGATCATTCCCGACATCCTCAAGAACCAGGCGATCAACGCCTACCTGTTCGACGGCTACTGGGAAGACATCGGCACCATCAAGAATTTCTACGATGCGAACATCCAGCTGACGGACATCGATCCGGAATTCAATTTCTACGACGAGGAACATCCCATATTCACGCACAAGGCCAACCTGCCCGCCTCCAAGCTGAACTACTGCACGCTTGACCAGGCGCTGGCCACGGACGGCTGCATCATCACCAACGCGTCCATCGCGCGTTCCATCGTCGGCCTGCGCACCATCATTGAATCAGGCGCCAGCCTGGACGGCGTCATCTGCATGGGCGCGGACGAGTACGAAACCGCCGCGCAGAAAAAGGCCAATGCCGCCTCGGGCATCCCCGACATCGGCATCGGCCGCGGCACGATCATCAAGCACGCGATCATCGACAAGAACGCGCGCATCGGCTCCAATTGCCGCATCGGCATCGACGCGATCGGGCGCCCCGACGGCGAATATCCCACCCATCACGTGGTGGACGGGGTCATCGTCATCCCGAAGAACGCCATCGTACCCAACGGCACGGTGATCTGACCGGCAGGGCCGCAGCCGCAGCCGCAGCCACAGCCACAGCCACAACCTGAGCCCAAGCGCGGCGCGCGGCGAACGCAGCCGCGCGCCGCCGCGCGTGCGCCTTGCCGAAGTCCGCGCGGCCGGCCTATAGTGCCCGCGCCATGGCAGACCGCGGAATCAGGAACGCGAATCCGGAAAAGGTACTCATCAAGCTCGTCACCAAAGCCGTCCTGGAGCGGTCGCTGATAGAAGACGGCGACCGCATCCTGGTGGCCGTATCGGGCGGCAAGGATTCCACCGCGCTGGCCTACGCGCTGCAGGCGATCCGCCCCGCGATCAAGCGCGACTACCACCTGCAGGCCCTCCACATATCCACCGATTTTTGCGCCTGCTGCAAGAAATCCGCCCTCGCCGCACGGCTGGAAAGCTGGGGCATCCCCTTCGACGACCTTTTCGTGCCCGTGATCGGGCGGCTGAAGGAAGGCAGGGCAATGAACTGCTACTGGTGCTCCACCCAGCGCCGCACGGAACTGCTGCGCTACGCCATGGCGGGCGGTTACACCAAGATCGCCCTGGGCCATCACCTTGACGACATCGTGGAAACTTTTTTCATGAACATGCTGCACAAGGGCGAGATGAGCGCCATGCCCATCCGCCTGGCCTACCGCAAATATCCGGTCAGCCTGATACGCCCCCTTGCCTATGTCGAGGAACGGCAGGTGATCGAGTTCGCGCGCGAGGCGGGCATCATGAAGGCGGCCTGCACCTGCCCCTACGGCAAGAATTCGCGGCGCCGGACCATGCGCGCGCAGATCCAGACCCTTACCGGAGGATCGGGCACCGCCAAGCGCCGCATCCTTCAGGCGCTGGCCGAGGGGCCGCGGGATCTGCTTACCGAGGAATGATTCCGGCCCGGGGGAGCGGTGACGGGCGGCGCTGCCGGGCGGGCATCAGCCGGTGATCAGCGCCAGCGCTTCGGCCAGTTCGGGGTCGTCTTTCAGGTAGTGCTCGGCCGCTTCTTCCCTGGTAAGGCCGGCGAGTTCGTGGCTCATGTAGTGGATCCAGGTTTCGTCCTCGGGACGGTCCACCACGATCTTGCGGCACCAGTAGTCGGGTTCGATCTTCAGCGTGGAATCATGGTAGTTCCTGATCTTGTAGTCGTGTACCGCGACCTTGATGTCCTTGCGAGGCAGGCCGCGTTCGAGGATCACCTCGGTGAGGTGGTTGACCGTGCGGCCCGAGTCGTAGACATCGTCGACCAGGAGGACCTTGTCGCCCGTGCGGAGGAAATCGGGGCTGTACGTCCAGCCATCCACCCGCACCTGCTCGGCCATGCAGATGTCCGTGTAGGAATGCGCCACGACCGCGGCGTAGAACACGGGCCGCTCGTCCCTGCGCACGAACTTGAAGTATTCGCTGATGACGTTGCCCATGTAGGCGCCGCCGCGGAGCGACACGTAGATGACGTCGGGCACGAAGCCTTCCATGTGGATCCGGTGGGCGAGTTTGAGCGCGTTGTTGCGCACCAGGTCGTAGGATACGAATTCCTTGGTCATGGGCGGCTTCCTTTCAAACGAGAAACGGGCGCCCCGGGGGCGCCCGTCATCCGGCGTGTATGGCCGAACTATACCGTCATTTCTTCACGTACGCAAGCGTTTCCAGGGTCTGCCCCTCGCGCAGGACCGTGAAGATGACCTTCTTCGCGGACGCGTCGTTCAGAGCCTTGTAGAAGTCGCCCATGCCGTCTATCCGGCTGCCGTTCACTTCGGTGATGATGTCGCCGATCTTGACGCCCATGGACGCGGCGGGCGATTTGGCGATGACGTTCACCACCGCGACACCCTGCTTGGCGTTCTTGGGAAGCTTGTCCTTGTCGATGCGCTCGGACTGGAGCGATACGACGTCCAGGCCCGGGAAGAGGTCGCGGTCGGAGCTGGCGACATTCTTGTCGCGGGCGTCGATGCGTACGCGAAGATCCACCCGCTTGCCGCCGCGGATGACGCCCACGGCCACGGTGGTGCCGGCGGGCACGTCGCCGACCAGGCGCACGAGCTGATCCTGGCTCTTGACGTCCTTGCCGTCCAGGGACACCACTAGGTCGCCCGGCAGGATGCCGCCCTTGTCGGCCGGACCGTTCTGGAAGACATGCGCCACGAAGGCGCCCTTCTTGCCTTCTATTCCGAGCTCCCTGGCGTTGGCCTTGTCGGAATCCGAGGCCATCAGGCTGACCCCGAGCCAGCCGTACTTGATCTGGCCGTACTTGATGAAGTCGTCGATGGCGCCCTTCACGTTGTTGATGGGAATGGCGAAGCCCAGGCCCACCGAGCCGCCGGTCGGCGAGGCGATCCAGGTGTTGATGCCGATGACTTCGCCGCGGATGTTGACCAGGGCGCCGCCGGAGTTGCCCTTGTTGATGGCGGCGTCGGTCTGGATGAAGTCGTTGATGTTGCCGTCGGGGCCGCCGGAGCGGCCGATGGCGCTGACGATGCCGGCCGTGGTGGAAGAAACCAGGCCGAAGGGGCTGCCGAAGGCGATGGCCCAGTCGCCGACCTGCACCTTGGACGAGTCGCCCAGGCGCGCGAGCGATATGTCCTTGTCCTGGGTTTCGAACTTGACCAGGGCGATGTCCTTGCGCTCGTCGGTGCCCACGAGGCTGCCGTCATATTCGCGGCCGTCGTTCATGATCACGGTGATCTTCTCGGCCTTTCCGGCGACATGATCATTGGTGAGCACGTAGAAGGTCTTGCCGTCGCGCCGCACGATCACGCCCGCGCCCAGGCCTTCCTGGCGGTAGGGCCGCGGTTGCTGGCCTTCCTCGTCCTGCTGGTTGCGCGGACCGAAGAAAAAGTCGAAGGGGATGGTCTGCTGGGTCTTGGGCGCTTCGGTGGCTTTTTCGACCACGTCGAGCTGGACCACCGCCGGCGACACGAGCGATGCCACATACCTGAAGGCGTTCTGCACGGCTTCCGCCTGGGAGAGGGCCGCGCCTGTTTCGGGCGGTACCTGCACCGGGGCGCTTTCGGCCTGCAGTACCGAAACGGCCGAACCCGAGGGCGCCGATGCCATGCCGGGCGCGCCGAAGGGACCGAAGGCGGCTACCGCGAATCCGATGATGACGCCGAGAATCACGAGATTCGCCACGAAAAACCCGCGTGAATACAATTTTTTGTTGAACGACATATCGTACTCCTGTACTGCCGATCTTGTGTTTCGCTGAATATAACGAAAAAAAACCCCGCGGGTTACCGCGGGGTCTCTCTTTTCATGCGTCGTTCCACGCCGTCATGCGTCGTCGTACGCCGTGTTGCGCGGCCGCCCGTATGATGGCACCGCCGCGGCCACCGTATCAGGCTTCCCAGGCGGTGAGCACATCGTGGCCCGTTTCGGTTACCACGACGGTATGTTCGTAATGCGCGGAAGGCTTGCGGTCCATCGTGACCACGGTCCAGTCGTCGGACAGGACACGGACGTCGCCGGTTCCGAGGTTGATCATCGGTTCAAGGGCCAGGACCATGCCGGGCACGAGGCGGGGATTGGGACCCGGCGAGACGTAGTTGGGAACCTGGGGATCCTCGTGGATGTCAAGGCCGACGCCATGCCCGCAGTATTGGCGCACGACCCCGAAGCCCGAGGCGGTGGCCAGGCTGAACACGGCGCGGGAAATGTCGTGCACCCGGGCGCCGGGCTGTACCGCCGCAACGGCGCGGTCCAGGCATTCGCGCGTGACCGACAGAAGGCGTTCCAGTTCTGGCCGTATCGCGCCCACCGGCCAGGTGACGGCCGCGTCCGAAAAGTGGCCGTGCAGGTCGATGCCGCAGTCGATGCCGACGATGTCGCCCTCGCGGAAGGGGCGGTCGTCCGGGATGCCGTGGATCACCGCCTCGTTCACGGATACGCAGAGCGTGGACGGATAGCCCTCGTAACCGAGGAAGGCGGGCCTGCCTCCGGATTGCACGATGAAGTCGTGCGCGAAGCGGTCGAGTTCCCGGGGTGTGGCGCCCGGCTTGACCATGGGCTTGAGGGCGCGCAGGAGTTCGGACAGCAGTTCGCAGGACACCTTGATGCCGGCGATCTGGTCCTTTGTCTTCAGGCGGATCATTGCTCCGCACCCTTGGGCAGCGATTTGTATATGCCGTCCAGCACGCCGTTCACGAACCTGAACGAATCGTCCGCGCCGTATTCCTTGGCGATCTCGATGGCTTCGTCGATGGTGATGCGGGCGGGCATGTCGTCCTGGAAGAGCAGCGAATAGGCGGCCATGCGCAGGATGGCAAGGTCGACCTTCTTGAGGCGTTCGAAGGTCCAGTGCTCCAGGTGGGCCTTGATGGCAGCGTCGACCTTGTCCATGTTTTCTATGGCGCCGGCGATGAGCAGGCGCGTGAAGGCGGCGGAGGCTTCGTCGAGCTGCTCGCGCTTGGCCGCGTCGAGCCAGGGAAAGGAGAGCAGGTCCTGCAGCCCTCCACCCGAGGCATCCCATGCGTAGAGCGCCTGGAAGGCGAGAATCCTCGATTTGCGTCGCGATGCCATGCTGCGCCTCCCCTTGCTTCAGAATGCGAGGTTTTCCTCGAAAATCCTGATCACGGCTTCCTTGCGGAGCTGTTCGATCAGCGAAGTTTCGAGCTTGTCCAGCGTGGAAGCCTGCCGTTCCTGCGAAATCTGCATGGCCAGGAACTGCTGCACGGTGACGCCCTGGTTGCCGGGTACGGGGTCGGAAAGGTTCAGAAGGCGCTGGGGGCTGAATTCGTTGGCGCGGACAAGGCGGTATCCGGTGGCGCTTTCGACGATCGGCGAGATTTCGCCTGCTTTCAGAGCGAACACCGCATCGTAGAACTCGGGACCGAAAAGGCTCTTGTTCTGAGCGGTGCGTTCAACGTAGACGTTGGGCAGGGCCTTGTAGCCTGCGCTGTCGCCGGCGCGCAGCATGAGCTCGTCGAATTTGCCCGGGTTTGCTTTTGCCGTGGCCTGCAGCCCCGCCATGATGTCCTTTCCCTTTTTGGCGGCTTCCTCGGACTTGCCGCGGGTGTCGACGTACAGCACGCTTACGCGCATGGTGTCCGGCAGGGTCAGGGCTGCCTTGGCGTCGGCATAGGCTTTCAGGATATCGTCGGCGCTCGGCTCGGCCGCCGCTGCCTTGAGCTCGGCGGATTTGCGGGTCTGCACCCAGGTCTGGAACAGCAGGCGCTGCCGGGCGAACACACGGGGTTCCACGAACACGCCGTCAGCCCTGAGGGCGGTTTCCAGGTCGGCATCGGTGGCCTTGTCGCCCAAGCTGGACTTCATGCGGCCGACCATGGCGGTGACTTCCTCGTCCTTCACGCTGATTTTCTCGCGCTCGCAGAATTGCAAGAACAGCATGCTGTTCACGCGCGCGTCGAGTATCTGGCGGACGTCCGCGGCGGCGAGCTTGGCGCCGAGCGCGTTTTCCAGCCTGGATACGTCGGCCTTGAGCTGGCGCTGGGAGATGGTCTCCTGCTTGGACAGCTTTATGGTAGCCACCGGCTTGTCGATCGATGTCTGGGCGCCCGAACCGAGGACGGCGACGAGGAGGGCGAGCGTAGCAAGGAATGCACGTTTCATCGGGACCTTCTTGCGGATGGTTTCATGGCGATGCTCTGATATCCGAACACTCGACGGGGCACAAGGGTAACCGGTGACCGGCTGCGATGCAATACGAAAATCCCCATTACGGGGTCTCGTGCAGCCGGCGACGCAGGGCTGCCAGTCCCGGCAGCTGCGGCACCAGGCGAGCCGCCGCTTCCAGTTCGGCATGCGCGGCGGCCGCATCGCGGCGCCTCAGGAATATTTCGGCGCGCTTGCGGTGGAATTGGGCAGAATCACGGTTTCCCACCCGAAGCTGTATGGCCTCGTCCAGGCGGTCGAGGTAATCGTCTTCGTCCGTGCAGCCGGGAAGCTTCTGGAGGACGATGGCGCGGAAACGCATGGCGAGCACGTCGTAGTAGTACCGGAACCAGGGGCGTTCGTGCTCCATGCCGATCAGCCGCTTGTAGATGGCGTAGGCCTTCAGGTAGCGGCCGCGCTTTTCGTACTCTTCCGCCAGGCAGTACTCGGCGTCCATGGCATCGCCGCGTTCCAGCCAGCGTTCGAGCCTGAAATCCCCGAGGGATTTGGAGCGTTCGAATACGTCGATCGCTTCGTCCTCGAGATTGTGAAGGAGGTCGTACACGATCAGTTTTGCCTGGCTTTCCGGATCCTGGCTGCGTTCCTTCAGGAACTGCCGGTAATCGAATCCGGAACGCTGCAGGGTGCGCTTGCGCAGCAGGCGGTCGTAGACGCGGCGCTTTTCCGCATCGGAAAGGATGCGGTATGCCTCGAGGATGAGGCGCATGGCGGATTCGCCCACGGACCTGATGCCGCGTTCGGGTGCCACGCCGCCCTCGGCGGCGCTGACGCGCGGGACCTGCGCGCGCGCGGGGGTGTCGGGCGCGGCGCTGCCCAGGTCGGGGTGATGCTTTTTCGCCTGCCGGCGGAAGGCGCTCTTTATTTCGCCCGGGCCCGCATCCTGCGGTACGCCGAGCACGTCGTAATAGTTTTCCACGCTTCTCACTTCCGCACCAGGGGAGCGTCTGCGGCGGCGCGCCTGGCTTCGGCCGCGTTCCGCACAAGTTCCCCGCAGGTGATCATCATCCCCTCGGATTCCATCGCCTTCATGAGGCGGGCGAGCGCCTTGCCGGCAAAGGGTCCGGCACCCATCATGAGGGCCATGCTGCGTTTGCCGCCCAGCATGCCCGCATTGGCCAGGAAGTTCGGGACATGGGCTCCGAGCGCGCCGAAAACCGAATCGGCCTTCGCGATCACGACGATGAAATCGTACATCGAGAGGCGCGGCCCGGAACCGGAACCGGCATCCGCCGCACGGACGGTATCGGCGATATGACCGCCGGAGACGAAGACCTGCGCCACCGCGGCAGCGACCGGCGCGGTCCTGGAAACCGCTCCCGGCTTGGCCGCATCAACGATCGCGATTCTCATCCTGCCTCCCCGGAAAAAACACGGGGGTGTCCGACCGCCATCAACCGCGATACGGACACCCCGAAATGTGACAAAACGTCGAGAGCGTTGTCTGCGTTCGCGCGGAGTCTGCGGTTACTTCGTCGCGGGAGCCACGGTGGTTTCCGTGGCGGGCGCCGCGCCGCCCTGCCCGGGCTGGGTACCGGAGCCGGAGTTCCACCATTCGGTGGAGCCGGTCTGCTGCGTGGTGGCGGTGGCGGCGGCCGCCGCGGCCTCGACATTTCCGGTGGAGGACTTGTTCAGGATGGCCAGCGCGAAGGCGCACACGAAGAAGAGCGCGCCGAGCACGTAGGTGATCCTGATGACCACGTTGGAGGAGCGCGAACCGAAGGCGCTGCCCGAACCGCCGGCGAAGATGCCGCCGATGCTGTCCGAATCCTCATCCTGGATGACGACGAAGAAAATCAGGAGGAGGCTGACGATAACGAAGAGGATGAGAAGCAGTATGCTCAAGATGCCCATGGTTTCGGCTCCGATTCGGCGCTGCCGCCTGCGTTGTGCCGCCACCCCGGCGGGATGGCGTGCGGAATCGTATACTATACGGGAAATTCCCCGATGTGCAATACCTTTTGGCGATCGCGGAAATTAACGGAACGCGGCGTTCATCTGAACGCGGCGTTCATCTGAACGCGGCGATCGGCACGAAGCTGTCGGCCTTCAGGCTGGCGCCTCCGACCAGCGCGCCGTCGATGTTGGGCTTGGCCATGAGGGCGGCGGCATTGTCGGGCTTCACCGAGCCGCCGTACTGGATGCAGAGGGCCCTGGCGGCGGCATCGCCGTACAGCGAGGCGACCACCGAGCGGCAGTAGGCATGCACGGTGTCGGCGTCTTCCGGGGTGGCGGTCTTGCCGGTGCCGATGGCCCAGACCGGTTCGTAGGCCAGGGTCACGGATTTCAGGGCTTCGGCGCCCACGCCGGCCAGGCCCGCGCGGATCTGCGTACCCACGACTTCTTCCAGGCGGCCGGCTTCGCGCTCTTCCAGGGTTTCGCCGATGCAGAGGATGACCTCGAGGCCGTGGCGCAGCGCCAGGAGTACCTTGCGGTTGACCAGGGCATCATCCTCGCCGTAGGTATGGCGGCGCTCGGAGTGGCCGAGGATGACGGCGCGGACGCCGATATCCTTGAGCATGAGGACGGACACCTCGCCGGTGTGGGCGCCCTGCTCTTCCGGGCCCATGTTCTGGGCGCCCAGGAGTATGTTGGAACCCTTGAGGGTTTCGGCGACCGCGGCGAGCGCGGTGAATGCGGGCGCGACCAGGAGCCGCTCCCCGCATCCTGCGAGCTTGGCCTTGAGCTCCGCGGCGAGGGCCACGGATTCAGCCACGGTTTTGTGCATTTTCCAGTTGCCGGCAATGAAATAGGAGCGCATGCATTCTGCCTTTCCGCGCCGCACGGGTGGCGGCGCGCGTTGGGATTGGTACGCGAGCGCATGATATCAGATGGAGAAATCCTCTTCTATCCATTCGCCCGCTTCCGTCATCCGGATTCCTCGGGGTTCCGCGGCGACCGAGCCGGACGGCAGGGCCGACTCCAGGGTTTCCACCCGTTCGAGCAGGCTGCGCAGCGTCTGCCCGAGCACATCCGGCAGGGCCGAGTGGTCGAGGTCGGCGGCATCCCCCGCATGGTGCGACTTCAGGCGGTGCACCACCTGCCCCGGAACACCCACGATGACGGAATTCGGAGGCACCGTTTTCACCACCACCGCGTTCGCCCCTATCCGGGAGTCTTCCCCTACCAGAATGTCGCCCAGGATCTTCGCGCCCGCGCCAATGGTGACCCTGTCGCCGATCGTCGGATGCCGCTTGCCGCGGGAGAGCGAGGTTCCTCCCAGGGTCACGCCGTGATACAGCGTCACGTCCTCGCCCAGGACCGCGGTCTCGCCGATCACCACGCCCATGCCGTGATCGATGAAACAGCCTTCGCCGATGATCGCGCCGGGGTGGATTTCCACGCCCGTGAAAAACCTCGCGGCCTGGGCCAGGAGGCGGGCCTGGAACCGCGCGCCGGAACGCCACAGCGAATGCGTGATCCTGTGCGCCCAGATCGCGTGCAGCCCCGAGTAGACGAGCGCGGCCTCGACCTTGGTCCTGGCCGCCGGATCGCGCTCGAGCGCCACTGCGATGTCCCGGCGCATGCGCCGGATGAATCGTGCCGCCATCATGCGGGCCTCAGACGGCGAGATCCGCGAAGAGCGGTGTCGACAGGTACCGTTCGCCGTATGACGCGACGAGGACCACGATCCTTTTCCCTTTATTGGCCGGTTCGCGCGCGAGCGAAAGGGCGGCATGAACGGTGGCGCCCGACGAAATCCCCACGAGGAGTCCTTCCGTCCTGGCCATGGCGCGGGCCGTTTCGAGCGCGTCGTCGTCGGACACCCGGACGATGCGGTCGTACACCCCGGTATCCAGCACGGCGGGCACGAAGCCCGCGCCGATGCCCTGAATCTTGTGCGGCCCCTTGCCCCCTCCCGAAAGCACCGGCGAAGCCTCGGGCTCCACCGCGATCACCTGCAGGTCCGGCTTCCTCGCCTTCAGGACCTGGCCCACGCCCGTGATCGTCCCGCCGGCACCTACCCCCGCGACGAAGAAGTCCGCCATTCCGTCGGTGTCCCGCCAGATTTCCTCCGCGGTGGTCGCGCGGTGGGTCGCGGGATTCGCCGGATTCTCGAACTGCATGGGCATGAAATGACGCGACGGGTCGGATCCGGCGATTTCGCGGGCTTTCCTGATCGCGCCGTCCATCCCGTCGCGCCCCGGCGTCAGAACGAGTTCGGCTCCGTAGGCCAGGAGGAGGAGCCGCCGTTCCCGGGACATGGTCTCTGGCATGGTCAGTACGCAGCGGTAGCCCCTCGATGCGGCGATCATGGCCAGGGCTATGCCGGTATTGCCGGAGGTCGGTTCCACGATGGTGATGCCGGCGTGCAGCAGGCCCTGCCGCTCCGCTTCGAGCACCATGCCCAGGGCGATCCGGTCCTTCACGCTGTGGCCGGGATTGAAATACTCGAGCTTGGCGACGATTTCGGCCTTCGCGCCGGCGGCGATCCGCCCCAGCCTGACCATCGGCGTACCGCCGATGAGTTCGGTAACGTCGTTCGCAATCTTCATGATAATACTCCTTGCAAGGGCTAAAAAAACAAGGCGGCCGCCCCATCCGGGGCGGCCGCCAGCGTGTTCACGCGTTCCGGATGAGGCGCTACTTTTGTTCCAGACAGCTGATGCCGGGCAGGTCCTTGCCCTCGAGGTATTCGAGGCTGGCGCCGCCGCCGGTGGACACGTGGGTCATCCTGTCGGCCAGGTTGAACTTGTTGACCGCGGCGACCGAGTCACCACCGCCCACGACGGTCATGGCGCCGCGGCCGGTGGCCTCGGCGACGTAGCGGGCGACCGCTTCGGTACCTGCGGCGAACGCGGGAAATTCGAAAACGCCGACAGGGCCGTTCCAGACGATGCTGCGGGCGCCGCCCAGAACCTCGCGGTACAGGGCGAGGGTCTTCGGTCCGACGTCGAGGCCCATCAGGCCTTCGGGCACCGCGGCGCCATCCACCGCCACGGGGGCGGCATCCGGCGAGAAGGTGGCGGCGCAGACCTGGTCCACCGGCAGGACGATGCGCACCTTGCGCGCGGCCGCGGAGGCCAGGAGGGCTCGCGCCGTGTCCAGCTGGTCGTCCTCTACCAGGCTCTTGCCGACCGGAAAGCCCTGGGCCTTGAAGAAGGTATAGGCCATGCCGCCGCCGATCACGAGAGCGGAGGCCGTCTTCATCAGGCTTTCGAGCACCGCGATCTTGGAGGATACCTTGGCCCCGCCGATGACGGCGACCATGGGCTCGGGCGGCGCCTTGAGCAGCGGCTCGAGGTTGGCCACTTCCTTTTCCATCAGAAAGCCGCCGACGCGGATCGGCGCGAATTTGGCTATGGTCGCGGTGCTGGCGTGCGCGCGGTGGGCGGTGCCGAAGGCGTCGTTCACGTAGATTTCGCCGTAGGTGGCCAGTTCGCGCGCCAGGATTTCCTGTTTCGCGATGTCCTTGGCGGTTTCTTCCTTGTGGAAGCGGGTGTTTTCGAGCATGGCCACGCCGCCTGCCGGCAGCGCCGCCACCGCGGCCTTTTGCCCCGTGCAGGAAGGCAGGAAGGTCACCGGGCGGCCCAGTTTGGCGGCGAAGTATTCGGACACCGGCTTCATGCGGTGCTTGCCGTCCAGGTATTTCTCGAGGTCGAAGGTCTTGCCGTCCTTTTCGGCCTTGTCCCTGGCCTTGACGGCGTCCTTGTCGGGGTCTCCCAGGTGCGACATGAGCACCAGGCTGCGGACGCCCTGATCAAGTATGTACTTGATGGTGGGCATGGCGGCCATGATGCGGGTATCGTCCTGGACCTTGCCTTCCTTCATGGGAACGTTGAAGTCGACCCGCATGACGACGGTCTTGCCGGCGAGCGGGATATCCCTGACGGTCTTGATCATGCGGGTGCTCCTTGTTCAGCCCCGGGAGGCCATGTACTGCAGCAGGTCCACCACGCGGCAGGAATAGCCCCACTCGTTGTCGTACCAGGAGACGACCTTGAAGAAGCGCTTTTCGCCGGGCAGGTTGTTCTGCAGGGTGGCCAGGCTGTCGTAGATCGAGGAGCGGGTGTCGTGGATGAAATCGGTGGACACGAGTTCCTCGTCGGTAACGCCGAGCACGCCCTTGAGGTAGCCGGCCGAGGCCTTCTTCAGGAGCGCGTCGATTTCCTCTATCGAGGTGTCGCGGGCCGCGGTGAAGGTCAGGTCCACCACGGAGACGGTGGGCGTGGGCACGCGGAAGGACATGCCGGTGAGCTTGCCCTTGGTTTCGGGCAGGACTTCGCCGACGGCCTTGGCGGCGCCGGTGGTGGACGGGATGATGTTGATAGCCGCCGCGCGGCCGCCGCGCCAGTCCTTCTTGGACACGCCGTCGTTGGTTTTCTGGGTGGCCGTGTAGGAGTGGATGGTGGTCATGAGGCCGCGCTCGATCCCGATGCCTTCCTTCATGATGACGTGGACGACCGGCGCCAGGCAGTTGGTGGTGCAGGACGCGTTGGATACGACGTTGTTCTTGGCGGGGTCGTACTTTTCGTGGTTGACGCCCATGACGAGGGTGGGAATCTTCTTGGCCTCGTCCTTGCTCTTGGCGGGGGCGGAGATGATGACCTTCTTCGCGCCGGCTTCGAGGTGGCCGAACGCCTTTTCGTCGGTGAACAGGCCGGTGGATTCGATGACGTATTCCACGCCGTACTTGGCCCAGGGCAGGTTCTTCAGTTCCTTTTCGGCCATGACGCAGTGGATCTCGTGGCCGTTGACCACGAGGATGTCGTCCTCGGCCTTGGCGGGGTCGCTCTTCTTGGAGGAAACGTCTGCCTTGAGCTTGCCCTGCACCGAGTCGTACTTGAGCTGGTAGGCGAAATAGCGCGCGTCGGTGGAAATGTCCACCACGGCGACGACGTCGATCTTGTCCTTGCCCAGCAGGCCCTGATCCACCATGGACTGGAGCACGAGACGGCCGATCCTGCCGAAACCGTTTATGGCTACTTTCATGAAAAACCTCCGAACGGGACTAGGGTCCCGGGGTTGCGGGGCGCCCTGCCCCGCGTTGCCCGATAGTACACATCCGGGGCGCGGATATTCCAGTACCCCACTGCCCCGCAGGTAGATTTTTCGATAATTTTTTCTCCATAGTCCCGCGCATTGACCAAGAAAGGCCCTCGCGTATAGTCTCAGGTCCATGCCCCGAACCGCGGGAAAGGCCCTCCCGGCCTTCGCCTGGATCGCCCTCGCCATCGCGCTCGCCGTCGGCCTCATTTTCGGCACATCGCTGGCCGCCACCGTGAACATCATCCGCGGTGAAAACTTCACTGAATTCCGTTCGGCGTTGCCTACCAAGATTTACGACATCAAGGGCAGGCTGATCACCGAATTCTTCGCCGATGAGAAGCGCGAACCGGTGTCCATCCGCGAACTGCCGCCGCACCTCATCGGCGCGGTCCTGACGCGCGAAGACGGCGACTTCTACCGCCACCGGGGTTTTACCCTCAGCAGCATCGCGCGCGCCGCGATCGGAAAAATCATCGGAAGGAACCTCGGCGGCGGATCCACCATCACCCAGCAGCTGGCAGGCACCCTCTACGCGGATCGCACCGACATCTCGCTCAGGCGCAAACTGGTCGAACTCTGGTGGGCCCTGCAGCTTGAACGCCGCTACACGAAGGACGAAATCCTCGAAATGTACCTGAACCGCATGATCATGGGTGCGGGCGTGTACGGGGTCGAGGCCGCGTCGCGGTATTTCTTCGGGCACCCGGCAAGGGAGGCGACGCCGGCCGAATCGGCCATCCTGGCCATCCAACTATCCAGTCCCGCGCGCTACGATCCGTTCAGGAACCCCAACATCGCCCGTACGCGGTCGCGCCAGATCCTGGACCAGATGGTCGCGCGCGGCGTGGTCGGCAGGGAAGAGGCGATACGGTCCTTCGACACGTTCTGGGATTCCTTCGATTACACGCGCGTTTCGGCGGGCGCCTATTTCATGCGCGACGACAAGGCGCCCTGGTTCTCGGAATATGTCCGCCGCCAGCTCGAGGACATGCTGTACGGCTCGCTTGACCTGTATTCCGATGGTTTTTCGGTGTACACCACCCTGGACCTGGACCAGCAGGCCGCCGCCGACGCCTACATAAAGCGCGGCATCGAGCGGGCCAACGCGGGCTTCAAGCGATCCAGGTCGCAGCGCTTCGCCGAGGCGGAACGCAAGTTCACCCCGATCGTGGAACTGATGGGCCTGGCGTTCGACCTGAAGCCCCTGTTCGTGTCGGAGTCCAAGAACGAGAACGCGGCGCACGAATACTTCCGCCGCACCCTCAACCCCACCATCGATGCGACGGCCCTGCTGTTCGGCCTCTCGGACCTGAAGGCGCTGACCAACGCGGGGTCGGCGCGCCTGAAGTCCGAAATGGAAAAGAGCGTGGTTGAAGGCGCCCTGATCACGATCGAGAACGATACCGGCTACATCACCGCGATGGTGGGCGGCTCCAAGTACGACATGTCCAACCAGCTGATCCGCGCCACACAGGGCTCCATCATGCCCGGATCCACCTTCAAGCCGCTGTACTATTCCGCGGGCATCGATTCGGGCGCCATCACCGAGGGCACGATGATCCAGGACGCGCCGACGGTGTTCGTGAACGAGGACGGCACGCCCTATATTCCCTTGAACTTCCTGGGCGAATGGAATGGGCCGGTCCTGGCGTGGAGGGCGCTTTCCAAATCCATGAACATGCCGTCGGTGAAGATCCTCGAGATGACGGGCTTCGACGCGGCGATCGAGCGCGCGGCGGCCCTGATGGGCATCACCGATCCCGCGGAGATCCGGAGGACCTTCCCGAGGGTGTACCCGCTCGGGCTGGGCATCATAGGAACGACGCCGCTGCAGATGGCGCGCGCCTACGCGGTGTTCGCCAACTCCGGCCGCGAGGTCACGCCGATCGCGATCAGGTCGGTCGAGGACCGCTTCGGCAACGTGATCCTGGAACCGGAAAAGGACGCGCGCGCGGCGCAGTCGCGCAACGGTTCGGGCCGGCAGGTGGTCAGCACGCGCAACGCGGCCATCATGACGGACATGCTCAAGCGCACCGTGCAGTCGGGCACTCTTGCCGGCACGACCAATTCGGGAGAAATTTTCCGGCAGGTCGCGGCGGACGGTTCGGGCTACACCATCCCCGCGGCGGGCAAGACCGGCACCACGGTGAACTGGGCCGATGCCTGGACGGTGGGGTTCACTCCCTATGTCACTACCGCCATCTGGTTCGGGTTCGACCGCCCCGGAAATTCGCTTGGCGTGGACCAGACGGGCGCCACCGTGGCCGGCGCAATCTGGGCCGGTTACATGCGCGATATCCACATGGGCCTGCCCTACCGGAATTTCGCGGCCCCGCCCGTGGGCGTGGTCGAGGCGACGGTCTGCGCGGTGTCGGGGCAGAAGCCCACGCAGTGGTGCGACGAGGGTACGGTGCGGCTCCTGTACTACGAAGGCAGCCAGCCGGTGGAATCCTGCGGCATCCACAAGGACCGGACGCAAAGCAGCATCGACCTCCTGAACCAGATCACCGGAGGACAGATCAGCATCGGCGGCGACCAGACGACCAGCACGACCGTGGCGAAGCCCGACCCTTCGATAAGGATAGATATTCCCGGATTCTCGTTCTGATCGGTGTCGCGGCGCGGATCAGGTGTCGCGGCGACGGGGCGCGGCGCGCAGGTCGATGGACATGAGCAGGCTTGCCAGAAGTACGGCGAGCGCCGTGACCATCGCGAGGATCTTCACGATCCGGTCGGGCAGGCCCGACGACGCCCCCGCGGCCAGCACGGCATCCACCGTGACCAGGGGTGGTTCCTGGCGGCGCGACTGCGCGAGGTTGGACAAAACGATGATCTTCTCGCCCGGGCGCAGATAACCCAGGTCCCGCGCTTCGCGAGCTATACGGTCGGGATCGTAGCGCAGCGATTCGGATGCGGTGCGCAGCGAAAGGTTGTCGGAATCCAGGGAGGCTATCCGTTCTTCCATCCGGGCGATCCTGCGCGAAAGGTCGTGCATCGCGATCAGGCCCGTCTGCCCCGCGAGGAGCGAAATGACGCAGTACGCCACGATGCCCGCGAAGAGACTTGTCGCGAGCGATGATGAGACGGCGGGCGATCGGTCGTTCCGCCGAGGATGCCTGGTAGCCATACCTCTATTTTACGGCGCTCCCGGCCGGGGACTTGACCGCAAAATGCCCCTGCCGTGTCGGGATCGTGCCGGGAAGTCGTGCCGCAGGCTCGAATGGGGCAAATCCGGGAGCTCGATTGACAGATCGTGTCCGCCGTCCTAGAGTTAGCGCGATGGCAGAAACGTCGGGCATTCCCACACAGCCCTATCTCGATCCCGAAGACTACGGTGATTGGGTCGCCTCGGAAGACAGCGCGCAGGACCGGCTGGATGCCGAGGAATCCAGGTTCATCGGCCCCGCCGAACTGACCGGGGTTCCGCCTCGGGATCAGGCACCCGCCCAGGGCGCACCGGATGGCCCGCCATGGCCCGAAGGCGCGCAAGGGCGCGGCGCCACGGATGAAGCAACGCTGCCTCCTGCCGCCCCTGCGCTTTCCGCCGTACCGTTCGAAGGCGCGCTTCTGTCGCGGATAGCCCGCGAAATAAGGTCAATCCGTTCGGAACTGACCGCTCTGAAAGACCAGTTCGAGGCGGTGGAACCCGCGGTGGCGCCCGTCATGACGCCCGCGGTGGCGCCCGTGATGGCGCCCAAGGTACCGCCCGTGGCGACCCCCGCTGCGGCGTCCGCTCCGGAAGCCCTCGCGGTCATGGCCGAACCCGCAGAACCCGCGGAACCCGCGGTTCGGGCGGCCGCGCACACCTCGATCCCACCATCGGTATCGGTCGCCGAAGCCCCGCCCTGCCCCGTGCCGGCCAATGAACTGGCCGCGCTCCTGCGCTACCTCGACCGGCTGCTTGAGTCTCTGCCCGAGGAAAAGATCGAGGAATTCGCACGTTCGGAGTATTTCGACCTGTACCGCAGCGTGTTCGACAAGCTCGGACTGGTCTGACCCCGTGGCCGGTCAGCGCAGGAACCAGGTTCTGCCCGCGCCGAAACCGTACCGCTCCCGCACCCAGGCATCCAGTGTTCCGGCCCGTTGGGGGAAAGCCGCGCCGTAGTCGGCCATGTAGCGTCCGATGCGGTCGGCCAGCTCGGGATTGGTCTCCAGTACGCGGGCAGGCAGGGTTTTGGTAAAATATTCGGCCGCCTTTGCAACGGGTTGCTGCAGAAGGTATGCCTGGAATTCATTCGCCATCAGATACGATGAACCCACGTCGTAATGCATCCAGTCGAAATACAGCACCCAGAACCATTTTTCATCCCTGTCCAGCGAATTCCAGAGCTCCGAGGCGAAACGCCGATACGCCGCGTCCGCGAAAAAAAGGGCATGCACCGATTCGTGCGTAAGGAAGGTCCTGCGCAGGTATGACTCAGATTCCCTGGTGATGGACACGATCGCCCCCCGCCCCGGCGCCACGCCCGATGTGCCGGGCTCTTTGGTCGCGACGAGCACCCCCCGTTCCAGCAGGAGCGATTCAAGCCGCTTTTCGCGTTCGTTCAGCGGGAATGACGATTTCCGGGCGGCACGGAAAAATGCGGCGAGGTCCTCGGGCCGGTAGTCATGGGCATTCCATCCATGCAGGGGCCCGATTTCGGCATCGGAGGCGAGCCGTCCGCGAAATCCCTCCTTTTCGACGAAAAAGGCAAGGCGCTTCAGGTAATCGTCCTGGGTGGCGTAATCCCGGAAATCGAACACGAGCACGTCCGGCAGGCGATCCCAGCGGTACAGCGCGAAATCGTCCTGCAAGGGCCCGAGAAGGCGGTTGTCCGATACCGCGATGCGGCCAAGGTCCGCCAGTTCCAGGGTTTCGGAAGGGAGTGTCGAGGCGCGGAACCCGAGGGGGTGTACGCCGTCAGGCAGGCGTACGCCGATCCGCGATGCCTGCGCCGCGAACATCGAGCGGGAAAGCACGACCCTGCCCCCCGGAATCCGGGAATCGAGCAGATAGCGTGTTCCCGCGTCGTCGGAGATCACGATGTCATTTCTTGCGGTGCCGGAAAATTCCAGGACTAGTCCGTTGGCGCCCGGCCCCGCGGAGACCGATAGCGTGCCAGTCCGGGCATCCATCGTAAAATCCGACGAAATCTCCAGGCCTGCTTCTCCGCGTCCGAAGCCTGAAAAGAAGGGTCCGAGTTCCACCCCCAGGATGCGCGCGAAGGCCGTGTCCGGACCGGACTGGGGGACGCCATCGGGAATGGCCGTGATGCCGAGCCGGGCCAGACGGGCAGCGGGCACGGGCAGGAATGCGGTAAACAGGCCCCGTTCGGCAATGAAATCATGGCTGTCGGGTTTCTCCCGCCCTCCCTGCCCGGATTCCAGTGAAATCCGCAGCGGAAGCCGGTCGGCGAAGACCTCGAACCGGATGGCCAGCCGCAGGTCAGGGGCTACCGCCAGGGGAGACGCGAGTGCGAAGACTCGAGCGGGATCCCTCGAGCTCAGGCGTTCCGGCGCGGCCTGCTCAGCCGAGGCGGCGACCGGTGATCCTGTCGGGGAGCCTGTCGGTGATCCTGTCGGGGAGCCGGCCGTACCTTTGCCGGGGACGGGCCTGTCGGCGCGGGTAAAGGACAGCGGTTTTCCATCCTGGCCGGACCACGGGAAGGCGGTGATCTCTCCACCGCCGCAGGAAAGGGTTGCCAGCGCCGCGGCGAGGAGGATGGCCGGGGCGGAGGCGATTCGGAATTTCAGGGTCATCGGGCGCCTTCAGCGCATCGAAAGGATGGCCCTGGCCATGAGGCCTGCCAGTTCGCGCCGTCGGGCCGGAGTGGAGTCCGTGTCCTCCCTGAGGAAGGTTTCCCAGGGCCCGAGGAAGTCCTCGGGCAGGACCGGCAGCAGGCGCAGCGACGCGTCTATCTCGCGGTGCGAGGGTTCGAAGGTGCGGTTGCGCATGAACAGCGAAGCCGCCGCGTAGCGCATGAAACCGGCTTCCGACTGAAGCCGGAAGTATTCGTCGCCGGCAACCAGGGCGGTGCCGAGGTCTTCGAGATAGTGTTCCATCTTTGACAGGAAGCTGTCGGCCAGAGCGTCCCAGAGATCGGAGGGCAGGTTGGACAGGCGTTCGCGTGCCTGCAGGATCCAGCCGGATGCGCCGTAGATGATGCGCGAATGCAGGAGCCGGTAGAGCGGATAGGTTCCCGAGTTCTTGAGCAGCCTGATGTGATCCATCGGACGGTCGAGCAGGTCGTCTATCCGGTAGACGGATTTGTATTCCACCCGCACGGGCACTTCGTCCAGGAAAAACCGGTCCTTGCTCTTGCCCAGGGCGGATTCGAAGGCGCCCGGATCGCCGAAGGCGGCGCGGCGCTGTTCGGGCGAAGGAATGGGACCGCGGTGGTACACATCGAGCACGAGGGCGAAGTACGGATCGGAAGCCAATGCGTCGGCGCGCTGGTCTATGGCGATGCATTCGACCGAGCCCCAGCCCGAAACCACATTCGTGAGAAAGCCCGTCACCGATTCGATCCTGTATTTCACGCCATCCAGCCTTTACCGAAGATTCACCCGATTGTATCATGCGCGGGTGGATTTGCAAGGTGAGGCCCCCCCCGGAGGGGACGCATCCCGCGGCGCGGCCGGTCCGGAGACGCGTATCGCGCTGGCCATCGTACCCCCGGGAAACATCGTCCGCGACATCCGGCTCTGGGTCGCGCCGCAGGCGGACATGGCCGGCGGCGGGGATATGTTTCCCGAAGCCCTGTACCTGGGATTCTTCGGCATCCAGGGTGACCGCGCGGCGCGCGCCCGGTTGCTCCGCGCTGCCGCAAAGGGCTTCGCCGGGGCTGTCCGCGGCGTCTTCGCGGCATTGCCGGAGCACGTAAGCTTCGACCGCCTGGTCAGGCGCGGCGACAGGCTGTACCTCGCCCCGGGCGAAGGGTATTGCGCGGAAACGGTACGCCGCGCGGCCGGCGAGGCGGGCATCGCGCTCGGGCTTTCCCCGTCCGGCGCGGCATTCGAGGCGGCTGAAGGAATTCTCATCCCTGGCGGCGTATCCTCGACCCCCGAAACGGCATTTACCATGCGACGCATGGTGCTCGCGCTGATCAGGTTCCGGATGGGGCCCGATGCCGGCGGAAATCCGTCGTGGCTGCTGTGGCGCAGGATCGCCCAGGCGGCGCGCCCGCGGGCATGACCATCCCCGCCGGTCCATGCTACAGTAGTTTGTCCCGAATTCCGGAGGATCGATGAAACCCAGATTTCCAATTGTGGCGCGACGTTCCGCTCCGTCGCGTATGTGGTTATCCGTGATCGTGCTGGCGCTCGCGATTCCCGCCCTTGCCGGCGCTCAGGGAACCCAGGGCGCGCAGGCGCCAGGAACGCAGGCGCCAGGCACCGCGCCGGTCTCGGCAGCCTATGTCTCCGGCGGCATGCAGGTGCGCGGATCCCAGGCGATCATCCTGCAGGCGGGCGTGCAGGTTCCCCTCTTCATACTACCGGAATCCGCGGGCGCGACCGAATCCTACCCACTTGGCGTGGGCAGCGGTTTCGGCCTTAGCTACCATTATTTCCTGGCCAACCGGATCAGCCTGGGCGCTTCCTTCATCGGTTCGTTCAACGGCACGGTCGGCGGGCGCAGCCTCTTCGTGGCGCCGATTTCGGCGCGCGGCGCCTATTGGTGGGGACGCGCCCCGATGGAGTACAACGTTTCCCTCGACCTGGGCGGAACCGTCATGCGCCTTTCCGGCAACGGCATGCTCACCCCCTTCGCCAAGGCGGGCATGGGGGCCTACTACCAGATGAACGGCACCTGGAGCTTGGGCGGCCAGGCCTACTGGTGGCTGATCCCCGAGATCCACCGCGCGCCGGACGAAGCGCTCACCCGCTACGGGAACATCGCCGAGATCTCCCTGGCCGCGATCTACCATCTGTAACAGGAGCCGATCATGCGAACCAAAATAACCGCGATCGCTTTCGCGTCGCTCGCAGCCCTGGCCGCGGCCAGCCTGCTCGGTTCCTGCGACAACAGTTTCGGCGTCCTGGCCAGCATCCAGAAAGAGACCAAGCAGGTGGGCACCGACGTGTTCAAGAACGTCGCCGTGCGCGCCGTGGTGTCCGACGGCACGAGGTACTATGCCCAGGGCGCGAAGCTGCATTCCCGCGCGATCGGCGCGACGGGGTGGTCAGCCTTGGCGGTGGGCTCGCTGGGGGACTACTTCGCCGCGGGCCTGGTCGCCTCGGGCAGCAGCGCGGGCTCGACCCTGTACGTGGCGGCCCTTCATCCCGACACGCTGGCCATGGACGGCACCGCGGGCTCCGGCTATGGCGTCTACGCCACGACCGACCCCGCCGCCGGGTGGACAAAACTGGCCCCGACCGGCATCGACACCTCGACCCATATCGTGCAGGCGTTGTATTACGCACGCGGCAGCAGCGGCACCGGCAGGCTGTTCGCCGAAACCCGGCGGGCCCTGACGGCCACCACCTACGCCTATCACCTGTTCGAGTGGGACGGCGTATCCTCCTGGACCGACCGCGCGCCCTCGGGCGGCTACGATTCGGCGCTCAGGAACGTGGTCGCGGACGCCACCTCGGCCACATTCTACGCGGCAACGGCCACCAAGGTGTACTCGGGCGCGGCGGGCGCCTCCATCGGCACCGACATGGCACTGTCCCTGCCGACTTCCGGCGCCACCATCGGCGGGCTCGTGCACGACGGCAGCCTCCTCATCGTATCGGGTTCCGACGGCAGCCTGAACGCCTGGGACGGTACCTGGCACGGGCACGTCGCCAAATCCTCGACCCCCCTGGGCCCGATGATCCGCGTGAACGTGTCCGGCGGCACCCGCCTGCTCGCCGCGGTCAATCTTTCCACGAGCTATTTCGGGTATGTCGAGGTGGATACCGCATCCATCACGGCGTCGACGTCGGCATCCGTCGTGGCGGAGGGCAAGGACGGCATCGTGACGCGCTCGGAGAGCCTGTACTCGACCTCGGTGTACGGCAAGCCGGTGAACGCCTTCTTCTTCCAGCCGAGTACGGGCGGCGGCACCCTGTTCGCCTGCGTTTTTCCCGGTACATCGGGCGGCTACGGCATCTACGCATCCGCCTGGGATTCAGGCGCCGGCACCTGGGGCGGCTGGCAGGCGCAGTAGGACCGGCAGGCCGATGCGTAGCCCGGTGGGCGCAGCTTCATGAAATCCGCGTCGGGCGACCCGCTGTTCTCCGATGCCACCCCCGGGGCGGGCTGGCCGGGCGGGTCGGGCGAGTCTGGTTCAGCGGGCCTTGGCGGCGCCGAACCCCTGGCCGCGCGCATGCGCCCCCGCAGCCTGGACGAATTCGTCGGCCAGGAGCACATCGTCGGACCGGGGCGCCTGCTGCGTCGCGCCATCCAGAAAGACCAGCTCTCGTCACTGATTTTTTCCGGGCCGCCCGGGACGGGCAAGACCACCCTTGCCCGCGTCATCGCCAACGGCACAAAAAGCCGCTTCATTTCGCTGAACGCCGTGCTGGCGGGCGTGGCAGACATCCGCCAGGCCATCGACGAGGCCAAGCGCCACCGCGAACTGTACGACCGCAAGACCATCCTCTTCGTCGACGAGGTGCACCGCTGGAACAAGAGCCAGCAGGACGCCCTGCTTCCCTGGGTCGAGAACGGCACCGTCATCCTGATCGGCGCCACCACCGAAAATCCCTTTTTCGAAGTGAACCGCGCGCTGGTGTCGCGCTCGCGCATATTCCTGCTGAAGGCCCTCGGAGAGGACGACCTGCGCAGGGCCGCGGCCATGGCGCTCTCGGACCGGGAGCGCGGCTACGGCGCCTGGAAGGTGGAATTCGCCGAAGGCGCCCTGGATCACCTGATCGCCACCGCCGACGGCGACGCGCGCAGCCTGCTGAACGCGCTGGAACTGGCGGTGGAAACCTCGGTGGACCGCTGGCCCCCCGCCGAAGGCGCGCGCGTGGTCGTGTCCATGGCGGCGGCGGAAGAATCCATCCAGCGGCGGGCGGTCCTGTACGACAAGGACGGCGATTACCACTACGACGCAGCGTCCGCCTTCATCAAGAGCATCCGCGGCTCCGACCCGGACGCCACCCTGTATTGGCTCGCGCGCATGATCTATTCCGGCGAATCGCCTGATTTCGCGTTCCGGCGCATGCTCATTTCCGCCGGCGAGGACATCGGCCTGGCCGACCCTTCGGCCATCGGCGTGGTCGCCTCCTGCGCCGCCGCCTTCGACCGCGTGGGCATGCCCGAAGGCCAGTTCCACCTGACCCTGGCCGCCCTGCACCTGGCCACAGCGCCCAAATCCAACTCGGCCCTGGGCTATTTCGACGCGCTGAAAGCGGTGGAGGAAGAACGCGCCGAGGTTCCCGACCACTTGAAGGACGCCAATCGCGACGCCAAGGGTTTCGGCCACGGCGAGGGCTACCAGTATCCGCACGCGTTCCGCGACCACTGGGTCGCCCAGCAGTACCTTCCGGACTCCCTGAAAAAGCGGGTGTTCTACTCGCCCGGTGATCTGGGGGTCGAGGGTGAGCGCAAGGCGGCGGTGCTGGCGCGGCGCGAAGCCCAGCTCGCCCTTGGCTCGTCCGACTTCGAGGGGCCCGACCCCGACGCAGGCACGGTCTGGTCGCAGGAAGGCGACCTGCGGGCCAGGTGGAAGGCGCGCGCCGAGGGGCATGCGGCCGAGCGGCTGGTGCTGGCCCGCGCCTCGATGTTCGACCGCGCGGGGCTTCCGCGCTCGGGCCGGATCCTGGTGCTGGATTCACGGCGCGGGTTCCATGTGCTGGAAGCGCTGCGGCGCGCGCCGGAGGGCACGGTCGCGGCCATCCTGCCCGAAGGTCTGGCGCTGGAACAGGCCAGGCGCTCCGTGGCCGACCTGCCCGAACTCTCGCGGCCGATGCTCGCCGCCGCGCCGGAGATCACGGAAATTTCCGATCTGAATCGAGTGTTCGGTTTCGATGTGTTCGACGCGGTCATCGCCTGCGAGCCGCTTTCCGGCCCGGATTCGCCCGACCGCGCCCTATCGGTGCTGAAGGCGCTTGCCGGGCTCCCCTGCCCCCTGTACGGCGCGGAAATCCTGCGCATCCGGTCCGGCATGCTCGCATCGAAACTGCTCCTGGATTCGGCCGATCCCGCCCTCGCGCGCCGCGCCGGCGAGGGCATCCGCGATGAAGGATTCCTGCGGGAACTTGCGGAGTTCGAGGCCGAGTACGGCGGCGGCCCCTTCGCGCAGGCACGCAGGAATTCAATCAGCATAGCTGATTCAATCAGCCCGGCTGATTCAATCAGCATAGCGGATTCAATCAGCAAAGCTGATTCGGAATCAGCTTTGCTGATTGAATCCGCTGAAACCATGGCCCGGTACCGCGAAATCCTTGGCGCGGACATGATCGCGGATGAAGATATCGTGGCCTACCGCAAATCCTATACAAACGAAGAGGCCGCGCTCTGGCTCGCGCCCTCGGGCGCCTACGGCGCAGCCTTCGCCTCGCGCTTCGGCCGGGAGCGCCTTGCACAAGCCACCGCCTGGCTGCGCAGCCCCGAAGCGCGCGCGCGCTGGCCGCTGGCCGTGGCGCTATACTCGAGGCCCGCGCGCTGACCGGGTTGACCGGGTTGTCCGGGTTGACCGCGCAGGACGCGTTTCAATCGCCGCCGGCAGAGGGCTCGGCGCAGGATGTCTCCAGAAAGGCGGCGAAATCGCCCCGCGGCAGGGGCGCGGGCCCGGATGGCGTCATAGAGAATGCGCCCGAGGCCAGGGCTTTCCACGACTCTCCCTCTTTCCCCGGGATGATGGGATAGAATCGGGCGCCCGAAGCCTGCGCCGCCACCCAGGACGAACGGCAGGAGCCGATCACGAGCATGGGCCGCACGTCATAGCCTGAATCCAGGGCGGAACGCAGGTACTCGGTCATGTCGCCCCGCTCCCTGCCGGCGATGCGTCCGAAGCAGCCGCCCATTCCCGCCATCTCCCATCGGTGCAGCGCCAGCGCCTCGGGCAGCCGGCTGTGCACCAGCACATCCGAACGCGGAGAACCTGCAACCAGCCTTGCAAGGAATTCGCGAGCCTCCGGAAACGCTTCGCTCGGGCCCGCATCGCGCAGGAGACCTTCGGCCATGGACAGCCAATCGCGCGCCAGCCGCCAGGCCGGATCCTCGGTCCGATCGGCTTTCGCACCGGCCGGACCCGGCGCGGAAGCGCGCACTTCCAGACTTCGCGCCACCGCCGCCCTGCGCACCGAAGGGTATCTGCCATTCAGCAGCCGCAGCGCGACCGGCAGCAGTACCAGTGGATCCTCGCCCCGCAGGCGTGATCGCAGGGCAACCGCTCGCCAGATCCGGGCGCAGACCGCGGGGTCGGCCCCCCAGGCGAAGCGGCCGACAAAGGCCGGCAAGTACCCGTGCTCGTGCCTGAATGCCAGGCTGTCGAATACCGCGCCTTCGGATTCCACCACCACCAGGCGGGTCGTTTCGGGCAAGGTCCTTGGAGCGGAAGCCGCGGACGCATGCGCCCGTCGCCGGACCGGATTCCGGGGCGGAGATAGTGAATCGACCAGGAATCCGTGCTTCAAGATTTCGCTCCCACCACAACCCTGTATCGGCGCAGGCGCGGCGGGGCTTGACCACCAGATCGCGGCGCGCCCATGCTTTCGTCCATGCGTGGCGGTCGCTTTGCCTCGACGGACGAGGTCTTCAACTATCTGATGCGGTTCGTGAACGTGGAAAAAGGACAGGCCACGGAGTTCAAGCTGGACCGCATGGCCGCCATGGCCGCCGACCTGGGCGATCCGCAGCGCGGCAGGCTGACCATCCACGTGGCCGGCTCAAAGGGCAAGGGCTCGGTGTCCACCATGGTCGCGCGCATTCTGGGCGTCGCTGGGCTGAAGGCGGGTTTGTATACCTCACCCCACCTCATCCGCTGGAAGGAACGCATTACCCTGGCAGGCGACGAGATCGACGAATCCGTCATCCTCGGCGCCATGGACGAGCTCATGCCATGGATCGAGGGGCGCTGGGCGCGCGACTACCTGGGGCCGGAAGCTCCCACCTACTTCGAATTGACTACCCTGGTCGCCTTCTGCGCCTTCCGCTCCCTCGGGTGCGATGCCCAGGTCATAGAGACGGGCCTGGGCGGCCGCCTGGATTCCACCAACATCGTCGATTCCGACCTGTCCGTGATCACGCCTATCGAACTCGAGCACACGCAGTTCCTGGGCGATACGATCCCGAAGATCGCGTATGAAAAGGCGGGCATCATCAAGCCGGGAAAGCCGGTGTGCGTCGCGGTGCAGAAACCGGAAGCGGACGCCGTGTTCGCCCTGCGCGCCGCCGAATCCGGTTCCGCGCTGCATCGCGTCGCCGATCTGGTGCGATTCACGGATGCGCGGATCGCGCGGAATGGCACCACGGTGGTCCTGCGCGCCATGCCGGGGGCACCGACAGGACTGTCCGGGATCTTGGGTGGAGGTGTCGAGGTCCGCTGCCCGATGCCCGGCGCGGTGCAGGCGCAGAACATGGCGCTGGCTGCCCTGGCGGTCGCCGTCCTGCGCGACCGGATCGCCGCGGCGTGCGGCAGCGGTGGCGGTGGCGGCAGCGATGGCGTCAGCGAGGGTTCCAGCCCCGGTGCCGACGAACTGCGCCAGGGCCTTGCCCTGTCCCGGCTGCCCGCGCGCTTCGAATTCATCCCGGGGGCGGGAAACAACATGCCCGACTGCATCCTCGACGGCGCGCACACGCCGGAGTCCGTGCGGCTGGCGCTGGACACCTTCAGGACGCTCTGCCCGGGGCCTGCGGTGCTGCTCTTCGCCTGCGCGGCGGACAAGAAGCACCAGGCCATGGCCGCCATCCTCGGCCCGCATTTCGACGCGACGGTGGTAACCCGCCCCGGCACGTTCAAGGAGAGCGAGCCCGATGCGGTGTTCGAAAGCTTCAGGGGCTTGGCCCGGAACGCCGAACTCGAGCCCGACACCGCGCGCGCCCTGACCCGCGCGCTTGAAATCGCGGCGGCGCGCGGCGCCACCCTGCTGGTGACCGGTTCTTTCTATCTCTGCGCGGAGGCGCGAGCCTGGCTGGAATCCCGCGGCCGCGGGTCCTGATCTCCGGACAGGCCCGGCCTCGACATCATTTGATCGTGTAAAGGATCGCCTGCGCCACGCCGATCAGCGCGCCCAGGATACCGCCCAGCCAGGTGATCCAGGTCAGTTCCCTGCTCACGATGGACAGAACGATCCGCTCTATTTCGCCCATATCGAGGGCCTTGATCCGTTCCTCGATCATGGCTCGGAAATCTATCGCCTGCACGATGCGCTCGGTCTGCCCCGCCATGATCCGGCCCGCCTTCGCTCCGAGATCCGCGGCCAGCAGGGCGCGCCGCTCCGTGTCCATGCCCAGCGCCGTACCCAGGTCGGTGCCCTGCAGCGCCTCGGAAAAATCGGCGAGAAATCGTTCCGCCACCCCGTCGAACAGGGCGGATGCCGGCGCGTCCGAACCGAGCCGCCTGGAAATGCGATCGGCCATGCCATGGGCCAGCGCCCCGATCATCGGGGCCGCGCCGGGCGCCACCCCGGACAGGCTGCGGTCGCCCCAGGCCGCAAGGCGTTCGCCGATCCCCTCCTGCAGTACTTCAGGATCGGAGGAAATCGCCTTCAGAGACGCGGCGAGGGCTGTTTTCAGGCCTTCCCTCGGGATGATCGAGGCGAACGCGGCGGCCGAACCTTCGCGGGCATGCGCCATGATCGCGGCGGACACCCTGTCCGGCATGGCCGGATTGCGCAGCATGGCCGATACCGATGCGATCAGGTCGTCGATGGTTTCGGGCATCGAGGCCGACAGTGATTCTTCGTAGTTGGCCGCCGCCACGATCAGGCGCTGCACGGGCCCCAGCCGGCCGACCGCGCGCCTGATTATGGATCTGGCGATGCGTTCCATGTCGCGGCGCATGGCGGGGTCCGAGAACAAGGTTTCGAGCGCGGGCACCGCCTGCGCGTACATGGCCCGGGCAGCCAGGTCCACCAGCGGTTCCAGGGTGCCCTTCGGCACCAGGGCGGCTTTCGCCTGCCCGCCCGAACGTTCGTACCATCGGTCGACCAGATGCCCCGCCAGCGCGATGATGCGTTCGTCGCCCGCGTTTTCCGAAATCTTGCGCGCCACCGTGCGCACGCTTTCCGCGGGCACCAGATCGGAAAGCCGCATCGCCATCGCGCGGTCGGCAGTCGCCGCCAGGGTTCCCGCCAGCGCGCTGCGGAACGCAGGCCCTGACACCACGGTGCGGAGCGCGTCACCCAGGGCCGCCCCCAGCGCATCCTTGCCGCGTACCGCGCCGAGGAGCTGGCTCGCGTCCTTGGCCGCGAACTCGTCCAGGCCGCCTGCGATGGCCGCTTGTATCCGGGCGGTCAGTACCGGATCGGAAAGCCGCTCCCGCAGCAGTTCGGGCGACAGCAATTCCCTGGACACCGAATCGCCTATGGAAACCGCAAGCCGATCGCGTTCGCGCGGCAGTATGCCCGGGGTGAAGGGCAGCCTGACGCCGAGCAGCATGACTGGCCGCAGCGGCCTGAACAGCATCTTAATGGCAAGCCAGTTGGTGAAGTAGCCGATCACCGCCCCGATGGCGATGGGGCCGACCCAGTTCCTGAGTAAATCCATGGTGTTCATGTCGATGAATTCCATTTCAGGGCGCCTTTCCGGCGGCGCGGCGCGCCCGCGCCTCGCTCGGGTAGAGCTGCAGCGAGGATGCATGCACCCACCCCTTGCCTTCCGGCAGGGTGATCAGGTACCAGGTGCCGCCCTCTCCGGATCCGCGCGCGTCGAACCTGCTTTCCTCTACCCTGGCGACACTGCCCTTGCGGGCATTGCCGACATTGCCCGCATCGGGATCGGGAGCGCTGCGGATGACGGCATATCCGTCGGCGACCAGCGCCCAGCCCGCCGCGGTGGACAGGGGAGGGTCCGCGGGCAACTGCGGCGTCGCGCCGCTCCGCTCGCGGCCGCAAGACGCGGTGACGATAGCGGTGAAAAGCAGCAAAGTGAAGAGTACCGGAAGGTGATTTCGGGTGATTGCACTGCGCACGGCTTGAATTTACCGCAATTCTCCGCGATTTTGTAGACAGGAGCCGCAGCGAACGATGAGCCCGTCGCGTACAGCCCGTTTTTTCCTCATCCTCGCGTTCGTCGCGGCCTGGTTCCAGGCAAGCCCGAACGCTTCCGCGGCCTCCCCGGTCCCGGACGTGGCGGTAGACCTGCGCGTGGAAGGTTCCGCCGCCCCCGGCTGGACGGCGGCCACCGGCCCCCTGGCCGCCTTCGGATACCGCGCGGGCGCGGGCTTCGGATACCGGAGCGAAGGCTGGGTTCCCGTGCGGGGCCGTGCGGATTTTTTCTTCAATGGCGATTCCGCCTGGGACGCGACGTGGTTCCGGTTCAGGTCCTTCTGGGGGCTCCGCTTCGGCGCGATGACCGGCTGGGCTTTCCCGGTCGGTCCGGTCCGCATCGAAGCGCTCGCAGGCGGCGCGGTTTCCATGTCGAGGTATACGGGAGTCAGTGCCGTCACCGCCTACCCCTCGATCCTGGCGGAGATAGGCGCGTCCTGGCAGCCCGGCGGCGCGGGCTCAGCCTCCGGCTCACGATCCGCTGCGCCGATCCTGTTCGCGGCGCTGCCGATGGAATTCATGTTCCGCGGCACGGCGCGCACCTTGTCCGCGGGCATCGGCGCGGGCGTCGCCTTGCCGGTCAAGAGGAGATGAGCCAGCGATGAACACGCCGCGCCGCCAGATCCTGCCGTTCCTGCTTCCGCTCGCGCTTCTGGGCACGCTGTTGCTTTCCTCCTGCCAGCTAGACTTTAAGGTTCCCGAGAATCCTGGAAACCGCTACGCGCTCGTGATCGGAATCGCGGATTATCAATCCACTGAAATCAATGATCTCGTGCAGACAATTCCAGATGCAAATACATTAGCTGCAGTATTGGAATCAGGACCAAGAAGCTGGAATGTAAAGAAACTCCTAAATTCTCAAGCGACTCAAGAAAATATAAGAAATGAAATCTTGAAATTATCCCAAGATCCTGATGCAACCATTCTTGTCTATTATTCCGGTCACGGGATGGGGGATATTAGCTCAGTTGAAACTGACGAAGTCTGGCTAGTTCCGTATGATGCAAATTTTAATTCAATTGATTCTTTCATAACACCAGCTAAACTTACGAATTGGATGGGGGGGGTCGAGGCAAGGAATCGGGTTTTAATTCTTGATTCGTGCTACTCTGGTGGGTTTGCTTTGCGAGACGATGCAATCGATACTCTTCCTCCTAACTATTTAAAGGTGAAAGGCTTATCTGAAGACATCTATTTTGTTTCGCCAAACTGGGAGACATTTAAACAGATGATCGATGCTCAGTTCAGGATTCTAGGGAAATTATTAAATAATATTTCTAGCATCATTTCTCGAAATATTGCCAAATATGGAACTGCGGATGTGTCGGTACTGACTGCAGCTGGTTCAGGTGAGGAATCGCTTGAGAGCTCAATCCTAAAACACGGTGTATTCACATATTATTTACTTAAATCATCGGAAGATAACGATGGTGACTCCTATTCAGACGGAGACACGGATCACGATGGGATTGTTACACTCGATGAGGCGTATAGATTTACAAAATCAAAGCTGTTGCTGAACTGGAACTGGAGAACCTTCAGTACATACCAGTACTTAAGTGTAGATTCATTTGTTCCCCACATTTCGGGCGGCACCGGAGACGTGGCGCTGTTCTGACTGGCGGGAAAGGCCGACGCGGGCAGCGCCCGATCACAGATCCACGTATTCCGGCTTGTCGCCGGAAAATTCCGGAAAGTAATACTCGACCACGCCGGAAGTCCGTACGCGGAGTTCCGCGGTGCCGGAACCGGCCAGCCGGTCCAGTTCGCGCCGCGCCTCGTCTACGGTGATGTCTGCTTCGATCGCGGCCTCGCCGGGGGTGACGGTGCCGCGGTTTTTCCTGGCCAGCGAAAGGATGACGCGCTCCGGACGGGCCTTGGGCGCCGGCGCGGCTTTCGCGGGCCGTCCGGACTCGATTCCGTCGCGGAACGCCATGCCCACCTCGACCTGGGCGCGGATATTCGCCTCGCGCACCTGGCGCGGCAGGGTAAAAAAATCGTAGATGCAGCCAAGCCCGCCCAGGCCCGCCGTGAACAGCCAGATAAAGCCCGAACCGGCCTTGCCCAGATAGAACCGGTGCAGGCCGAGCGCGCCCGCGCCCGAGATGAGCCACAGAAGATAGGCGATCGGAAGGCTGTAACGCACGGACTTCTTCCCTCCATTCCACGATAAAGTACTACGGGACCGGGCCATTTGACCATCGCATCGGCGGTGTGGTACACCATACCATCCATCAGGAGAGGAATCGGCATGAGCAGACCCAGCATCAAGGAATTGCTATTATCCGCCGCGGACGGGCGCCAGGTGCTCGTCAGGGGCTGGGTGCGTACCCGCAGGCAGACCAAGGCGGCGGTCTTCCTGGAGGTGAACGACGGCTCGTGCATGTCCAATATCCAGTGCGTCTTTTCCGAGGCCGCCGCGCTTGCCGCCCAGGACGCCCTTGGCCGCGCCGGCACCGGCGCCTCGGTCAGGGTCGAGGGCGCGCTCGTCCCCTCGCCCGCTTCGGGGCAGAAAGCCGAGGTCGCCGTCAGCTCGCTGGAAGTGATCGGAGAGGCTCCGGCCGAAAGCTATCCCCTGCAGAAAAAAGCCCACTCGCTGGAATTCCTGCGCGAAATCGCGCATCTTCGCGCGCGCACGAACACCTTCGGCGCCGTGGCCCGCGTGCGCAACCGCATGGCATTCGCGGTGCACCAGTTCTTCCAGGAACGCGGTTTCGCCTACGTGCACACGCCCATCATCACCGCATCGGACGCCGAAGGCGCGGGCGCGATGTTCCAGGTCACCACCCTCGACCTGGACCGCATCGCCAAATCCGGCGCCCCGGTGGATTACGACAAGGACTTTTTCGGCAAGCCCGCCTTCCTCACCGTGTCGGGCCAGCTCAACGTGGAAACCTACGCCCAGGCCCTGGGGCGCACCTACACCTTCGGCCCCACCTTCCGCGCGGAAAATTCCAACACCACGCGGCACCTCTCCGAATTCTGGATGATCGAGCCCGAGGTCGCCTTCAACGAACTTTCCGACAACATCGAACTGGCCGAATCCTTCATCCGGCACCTGGTACGCGTCGCGCTGTCCGATTGCGCCGAGGACCTGGCCTTTTTCGACGAACGCATCCAGAAGGGCCTGATCGAGTCGCTGACCAAGGTCGCCTCAACCCCCTTCGCGAGGATGACCTACACCGACGCCGTCGCGCAGCTCGAGAAATCCGGCGAGAAGTTCGAATTCGCGCCCTACTGGGGCTGCGACCTGCAGAGCGAGCACGAGAAATTCCTGACCGAGAAAATCGTCGGCGGCCCCGTGGTCGTCACCGACTACCCGAGCGCCATCAAGGCCTTCTACATGAAGCAGAACGACGACGGCCGCACGGTCGCCGCGATGGACGTGCTGGTGCCTCGCTTCGGCGAGATCATCGGCGGTTCCGAGCGCGAGTGGCGCCTGGACCGCCTGGAAGCCCGCCTGGACGAGCTGAAGCTGCCGAAGGAAAACTACCGCTGGTACCTGGACCTTCGCCGTTTCGGCAGCACGCCGCACGCAGGTTTCGGCCTCGGCTTCGAGCGCCTGCTCCTGTACGTCACCGGCATGGCCAACATCCGCGACGTGATCCCCTTCCCCCGCGCCCCGCGGCTGGCTGATTTCTGAAAAGCGAACCTCCGATGACAAAAATAAGGCTGCTTCGCGCCGCGCGCGCCGCCGCGGCATCGATCCTGATCCTGCTCGGCGCGGCCCAGGTCCGGGCCGCGGCCATCGGCCCCGCACCGACCGTGAACGCCAGATCGGCCGTCCTCATCGATGCCGCCTCGGGCACCATCCTCTATGCCAAGAATCCGGACATCGCCCTGCCGCCGGCCAGCCTGACCAAACTGCTCACCCTGCACCTCGCCTACGAGGAGATCGCCGCGGGCCGCCTGTCGCCCGACGAACTGGTGGAAATCGCCAAGGAAGACGCCTCGCCCTACATCCCGTACGGTTCGTCGATCATGTACCTGCGCGCCGGCATGAAGGTGTCGGTGCGCGATCTCATGCTCGGCGCGGCCGTCGTGTCGGGAAACGACGCCGCCTATTCGCTGGCGCGCCGCATCGCGGGCTCCAACGAAGCCTTTGCCGAACGCATGAACGAAT
>CAYRXK010000003.1:0-2814 GCA_964428265.1 uncultured Treponemataceae bacterium | reverse complement strand
CTGGCGCGCCGCATCGCGGGCTCCAACGAAGCCTTTGCCGAACGCATGAACGAATCGGTCCGCGCGATGGGATTTTCGCGCATGGTATTCGTCGAGCCCTCCGGGCTGTCGGAACTGAATCTGGTCACCGCGCGCGAATTCGCGCTGTTCGCGAAGCGCTACATGGAACTGCACCCCCGGGCGATCGCCGAACTGCACAGCGTAAAGTCCATCGATTTTCCGCGGGCGGAGCACGCGGTGCCCGGCTACGTGCCGGCGCCCCGCACCGTGCAGTACAACCGCAACCCCCTGATCTTCGGATACGAGGGCGCGGACGGCCTGAAAACCGGCTACATCATCGAGGTGGGCTTCAACATGACGGCCACCGCCGAGCGCGACGGCACCCGCTTCATCGTCGTTACGTTGGGCGGTTCGGGCACGACCTACTCGGGCGGCGGCGCGCAGCGTTCGCGCGACACGACGGCGCTCCTGGACTGGGCGTTCGGGAATTTCGTGACGGTATCGCCGGATTACGGCGACCTTCCCGCGCCGCGGGTCTGGTTCGGCAAGAAGAATCGCGTAACGCTGATTCCCGCCGGTCCGGCCGCCGTCACCCTGCCGAAGGATGATGCCGCCTCGGCCGAGGTCCGGATCGAGGCGCCCGCCTCAGTCGACGGGCCGCTGCGGGCCGGCGCGAAAGTCGGGCAGCTTGTGTATTCCGCTGGCGGTCGTGAATTGCACCGCGTGGACCTGGTGGCCGCGGAAGCCGTCGAGAGCGGGGGGTTCTTAAAGCGCGCCTTCGACGGCGTGGGCCGCTTCTTCTTCAGGCTTTTTTCGAAATCACGGACCTGACCGCATAACGCGGCGGCGCGTCGCCGCATGCGTCATGCGATCCGCATGCGTCATGCGATCCGCGCAATTCCTCCAGCAGCCCCTCCGCCACCAGCATGTCCGCGGCTTCCATGATGCGCTCGCGCGAGAACGGAAGCGCGGCGTGCAGCGCGTCCGCGCCGATGCCGGGCGATTCCAGCGCCGCTTTCAGGATGGCCCCGCGGATGCGCCGGCGCGAACCGGCGAATGGCGCCTGCGGCCGGTAGGCCGCGCTGCGCCGCGCGTGGTTGCCCTCGGAACGCTTCAGGTCGGCCCCGTAATCCATCAGGGCGTCGTGCCAGCGGGCCGGTTCAGCCCGGTCGGTCACCGCTTCGGCCACCGCTTCCAGCTCGCGGTCGGCAACCCGTTCCGCGCCGGGAAAGAAGTGCCGTATCAGTACGGCCCGTATGTTGGTTTCCAGGAACGCGCCCGGGAAGCCGAAGGCGAAAGCGCGCACGGCGCGCGCGGTGTAGACGCCCACGCCGGGCAGCGCGCGCAAATCCTCCTCGGATTCGGGCACCGAACCGCCATGCCGTTCCACGATGATGGCCGCCGCTCGCGCGAGGGCAAGGGCGCGCCGGTTGTACCCAAGTCCGATCCACATGCCGAGTATTTCGGAAAGCTCGGCCGCGGCCAGACTCGCGGGATCCGGAAAGCGCTCCATCCACAGGACGAACTTGGGCGCGACGCGCGTTGCTTGCGTCTGCTGCAGCATCACCTCGGAGACGAGCACGAACCAGCCTCGGGCGGCGCGATCAGCGGGCCTGCGGCGCCAGGGCAGGTCGCGCGCGCTGGCGGCGGCCTTTTCGTACACCAGCGCGCGGAAGGCCGCCGCATTCGCGTCGGTGATGAGCGCAATCCGCGCATCCGCCGTTCCGCGCGGCGCTTCAGGCACGCGCGGCGCCATATCAGCCGTAGATGTGCTCGAACTCGTGCAGGAGCTCCTCGGCCTTGCCGCGGCAGCCGCCGCATACCGTGCCGATCTTCGTCGCCTCCTGCAGTTCGTGCCACCCGCGCGCGCCGTTCTTCACGGCTTCCTCGATATCCTTGTCGGTGATGTTCAGGCAGGTGCAGATCACCACCGCGTCCTCGCCCTTGAACTCGCCCTTGCGGCCCTTTTTCTCGAGGTACATGTCGATGGCGGCGCGCAGCGCCTTGTCGCCCAGCACCGAGCAGTGGATCTTGTTTTCGGGAAGTCCGCCCAGGCGCCTGGCGATGTCGGCGGGCTTTATCGAATAGGCCTCGCGGATGGGCAGGCCCTTTATCACTTCGGAAAGCATCGATGTGCTGGCGATGGCCGACGCGCAGCCGTAGGTCTTCCAGCGCACGTCGGTGATCACGTCATCCGAAATCTTCAGGAGGAACATCATCTGGTCGCCGCATTTCACGTTGCCTACCATGCCTTCGGCGTCGGCCTCGAATTTTTCCTCCGGCTCGAACACGTTGCGCGGATTCACGAAGTGGTCCTTCACCACGTCCGAATACAGCCACTGGAAGGCATCCATATCAGTCAACTCCTTGTACGCGTGAGGAAACCGTGGACATGCGCCGCAGGCGCTTGATGATGGGAGGCAGCTTTTCGGCGACGTACTCGACATCGGCCATCGTGGAATCGCGCCCGAGCGAGAATCTTATGGATCCGTGCGCGAGCTCCGGTCCCATGCCGGTGGCCATGAGCACGTGCGAGGGCTCAAGGCTTCCCGACGCGCAGGCCGATCCGGTGGACACCTGGATTCCCTCGATGTCCAGCGAAAGGAGGATGGCCTCGCCTTCGGCGCCGGGAAAGGAAATATTGAGGGTGTTCGGCAGCACTTCCGAGGGGTGACCGTTCACGCGCACCTGCGGAACCGCGGCGACGATCCTGTCGCGCAGCGAATCGCGCAACGCGCGCACCGCGCGCCCGTAGCCTTCCAGATCGGCCAACGCAAGCTCCGCGGCGCGGCCGAATCCGATGATTCCCAGGTT
>CAYRXK010000002.1:54779-57767 GCA_964428265.1 uncultured Treponemataceae bacterium | reverse complement strand
GGAATCGTGTCGAACGGCAAGTCCTCGACCCCCTTGGGCGAATTGCGCGAATCCGGGTCGATCAGGTCCACCACAATGGGTGGAAGATCGGACAGTTGCGGCGACAGTGTGCGCGGGTAAGCTTCGTCAGCGTCGGCCGAAACCGGATCGAAGGTTTCCGTCATGCACATGCCCAGCGCATCGACGATGCTGGACCTGAGCGTACCGTGCGCCCGCTCCGGACGAAGGACACGTCCCGCGTCTACGACCATCCACACGCCGGTGGGGCGCACCGATCCGGTCACCGGATCCAGTTCCACTTCCACCACCGAGGCCCCCCACGCGGTGGCTTCGAAGGGCGTGCCGACCAACACTCCCTGGTCCCATCGGGCGTGGCTGGACACCCGCACCACGCTGCGCGCATGGATCGGCAGCGCCTCGCGGAAGCGCTTCTTCTGGATCGCGCGGCAGCAGCGCTCCACCAGCTTGTTCACCACCGTGACGCCGCGCGACATCGTCACGGGGCCCGAATTCGGTGCCAGCCCTGTATGCGCCGGCGCGATCCTGACCCGTTCGGGCTCGATGCCCAGGATTTCCGAGGCGCTCATCTTCCATATCGAGGTGATGTCGGGTCCCTCGACCGCGGCGCTGCTGCGAAGTTCCAGGGTGGAATCCTTGTCCAGCGTGGCTTCGAGCGAGTAGGTGTTCGATCCCTCCGCACCGACGAAGAACACGCCGGATTCGCCCGCGAGCGCGAGCGAAATGCCCCGCACCGTGCCGCCCGAACCGCCGTCCCGCTTGCGCACCAGTTCGTAGCTGGCGTACTTGCGGCGGTAGTCCGACAGCGTCTCCAGGCGGGATACCATGCGCGCATAGGGAGCCTCTTCCGTGACGGGATCGGAGCCGAACAGCCGCATGCCCTTTTTCAGAAGGTGCGTCGCTTTCCACTCCGCGGGATTTTCGCCCAGCGATTGCGCCACGCGGTTCATGTGCGATTCGATCGCGAAGTAGGAATGCGATGAGCCCAGGCCGCCCAGCGCGCCCAGGGGCAGCGAATTGGTGGCGACCGCGTAGCCCTCGACCCGGATATTCTGGCAGGCGTAGATTCCGGATGCCGCGAGCATCGCCTGGTTCAGGATTTCCTCGGCCAGAGGCCCGTAGGCGCCGACGTTGACCACGATCCTGATGTCCAGCGCCTCGACCCGGCCATTGGAACCGAGGGCGGACCGGATGCCGATCTGGCTTCGCGCGCGTTTGGGAGAAAAAAGGAAGTCCTCTTTGCGCGTGTAGAAGATGCGGACGGGCACGCCGCAGGCGCGGGCCGCCACCGACGCCTGGCAGGCCAGCAGCGAAGGAAACCACATCTTGCCGTCCAGATGCATCCCCAGCTTGGCGGGGTACATGACCACGTCGTCGGGCGACGAACCGAGCGCGATGGCAACCGAGTCGCGCACATGGTAAGGCCACTGCGAGGCGCAGACAACGGCCATCTTGTCGTAGTCCCAGGCGGCCAGGGCACCCATGGGTTCGCTGTAGAAATGCTCGATGCTCCGGTTGCGGTAACTGCCCTTGAGCACCGAGGCGGCGCGCGAGAAAGCGGCTTCGGGGTCGCCCTGCACCGCGATGCGCTTGGCCACCACCTGGCTGGATGAAAAGCTCTCCCATAGCAGGAAGGGCTCGTCCTCGTCGATCTGGACTTCGGTCGCGGCCGCAAGCTCGTCCGCCAGCGCCGGGTCCGGACCCACGATGAGGCCCACCGCTTCTCCGCGGTAGGAGATGGCCGAATTCGCGAAAATCGGCACCTGGGCGCCGAAAGACTTGATGTTGTTGTGGCCGGGTATGTCCTCGGCGCGGATCAGCCGGTACCCGCGGGGCAGGGCGGGCGGATTGATCGCGCGCAGGATGCCCTTGTCGGCGCCAGAGCGGATGGTCGAAGCATGGAGCATGCCGGGCAGTGACCAGGACCCGAATTCCGGCTGCAGTCCCTGCCGGAGCAGGTCCAGGGCGGCGCGTTCCGCTGGCCTTTCCGCGCGCGCGCCCTCGCGGTCCTTCATGGCGCGGCGCCCTCCGCGAAGCGTTCCGCTGCCTGTTCCGGGGCGCGTTCCGTGTCGCGCTCCGGGGCGGCGGAAAGGGAACCCGCCCGGCCCTGCGATGGCGTGTCGTCTTCGGCCAATAGTTCGAAGCCCAGGTCGAAGAGGATGGAATCGTCGTACAGGTCCAGCCTGATCTTGGCGCGGCGCTTGCGCTTGTCCACCTTTACGATGCGCCCTTCAAGTCCGGTCAGCGGACCTTCGAGCACCTTGATCCGGTCGTTTTCGTCGAAAGTGACCAGCGAAAGGCCGATCTGGCCGCCAAAGGACAGGAAGTGGCGGATGAGTTCCACGTCGTGCGGACGCAGGGGTTTGGGTTCCTGGGTCGAGGGGAGGAAGCGGATGAAGCCCTGCGTCCGGCGGATATGCGAACGCACGGTCGGGGAAACCTCGTCGCCGTCCTGTTCCAGGAACACGTAGCCGGGAAAGAGGCAGGACATGTGCGGAACCAGCTTGCCCGCCTTGCGGGTCATGAGCTTCTTTTTCAGGACGTGGACTGCCAGGTCGGGGCGTGTCCGGGAGACACGGCGCAGGTAATCGTCTTCCTGCGCGGTACGGACTTGGATCACGAAGTACTGCATCGGGTAATCGAAAGAGTACCACGCGCCGTGACGTTCTGGGTAGCGGTTTCATGCCCGGACCGACGGTCGATCGGGCGGTTGCGTATCTTATGCGGCGGCGCGGCCTGCCGGAGCCCTTGCCATGGCTATGATCTGGAACGCGATGGCCGCCGCCACGATAAGCGCGATGGCAATGAAAACCGCGTTCCAGGAGACCCGCTCGTACAGAAGGCCACCGCCCACCGAGCCGACCACCTGTCCCGCATTCAGCAGGGATTCGTGAATGTTCATGCGCTTGTGGCGATCCGGGGCGCCCGAGGCGCCGTAGAACATCGAATTGCCGTACGCCCAGGCCTGCG
>CAYRXK010000002.1:0-54679 GCA_964428265.1 uncultured Treponemataceae bacterium | reverse complement strand
TCCGGGGCGCCCGAGGCGCCGTAGAACATCGAATTGCCGTACGCCCAGGCCTGCGCCACGCCGATGGCGGCCAGAAGCGGGGCGAGAACGGCGGGACTGCGCGCGGCGAGCATCGCAAGGCTTATAAGCAGCAGCAGTCCGAGAGGCGCCACGATCAGCGACTTGCGGAAATGCCAGAACACGTAGCGGCCGAAGAACAGGAACCCGGTGGCGGTGGCGAGCGCCCGCACGAGCAGCAGCGAACCTATGGAAGATTCCTGAAGGCCGAGATCCTGCACGGCGAACAGCGGAAACACGCTGGACAATACCGATACGGGAATGTAGACGATCATGGCGCCCGCCCAGGCGGGAAAGCGCAGTGGGGTCGAGCGGTCCACAACCGCATCGGGGGCGCGCGCGGCATCCGCGGCGCTTCCGGCTGCAGTTCCGGATGCCGCCCGAAGGGGCGGATCTTCGGCAAGCCGATGGGCAAAGAACATGAACAGCGCATTGGCCGCGAACACCGAAGCCGCGACCAGGGTCGGCAACCAGCTGATCCGTTCCGCCAACAGGCCCGCGACAAAGGGGGCGGCAACGCCGCCCAGGCTCCAGGACAGCGAAAAGTACGAATTCGTGCGCGCGAGCACGCGCCCTTCAAGACCATGGGAAATCCAGCCCATCAGGGAGGGCCAGAACATCGCGGTGGTGAATCCGAAGACCGTGTTCAGCGCGAAAAAGATGCCGGAGGAGGGGAAAACCAGATAGGTGCCCAGAATGATCATGCCCGACACATTGGAAAAAAACATTGCCTTGTAGGGCAAGATGGCCTTGGTCAACGGCGGCAGCGCATAACAGCCGGTAAAGTAGGCCAGGGCCCACAGCGCGCTCAATATGCCGGAACCGGAAGGGGTAAGCCCGAAGCGCGTCTTCAGGTCGAAAATGATGCCCAGACCGTTCAGGCCGAGCGCAAAACTGCACATGAAGGCGGCGGGAAGGAAGAATGCCAGCCGGAATCTGGAATTCCTTGCGTGAATTTCCATGATACGTCACTATACGCGCGATACGCGTACATTTACAAGCCGGTAGCCGATATCGAGCACTGTTTTGCGGACCGGACCCGGCCTTTGACGCCCGGGCTCGCATGACCCTATCATGGCCGCATGGCCGACGACGGAAACGAACAGCGCATCAGGGAACTGGCCGCGCGCATTCGCGAGCACCAGCACCTGTACTACAACGCCCAACCCTCGATATCCGACCAGGAATTCGACGCGCTCTGGGACGAACTGGAATCGCTCGATCCCGAAAACCCGGTGCTTGCGGGCGTGGGCGCCGACATCGCCGATGGCTGGCCCAAGGCCCGCCACATCATGCCCATGGGCAGCCAATCCAAGGCGGTGGATCCCGAAAGCTTCCTGGCCTGGGCCGCCAAATCGGGCCACCCCGCCTTCCTCGTGCAGCACAAGCTCGACGGCGCCAGCCTGGAACTGCAATACCGCGACGGCCTGTTCCTGAAGGCCGTAACCCGGGGCGACGGCAGCATCGGCGACGACATCAGCCCCAACGCCCGCCGCATGCGGGGCCTGCCCGCCGCCATTCCGGGCGGGTTTTCGGGCGCGGTACGCGGTGAAGTCCTCATGTCGAGGGCGGTGCACGCGGCGAAATACTCGGACAAGGCCAACTGCCGCAACGCCGCGAACGGCCTGATGAAGCGCAAGGACGGTATCGGTTCGGAAGACCTGGACATTGTCTGCTACGACGCTCTGGGCGACGTATACGGCGCCGGCGCGGCGCGCAACGCGCCCTTCGACACCGAATCCGGCAAGATCGCATGGCTGCGCGCATCGGGCTTCGAAACGGTGCAGACCCTCACCTGCGCCACGCCCGAAGAGGTGATCGAATACCGCGGCAAGGTCATGGACCAGCGCGACAATCTGCCCTTCGACATAGACGGCCTGGTGGTCAAGGGCGATCGGATCGACCCGGACGACATGTCGCGCGCCAGGCCCGAATTCCAGATCGCCTTCAAGTTCGACCCTGAAGAGGCGGTCACCACCCTTCGCGCGGTGGAATGGAGCGAAAGCGGCTCGCTGTACACGCCCATCGGCATCATGGATCCCGTGCGCCTGGCGGGCACCACCGTGCAGCGCGCCAACCTCTGCAACCCGGGCATGCTGCGCGCGCTCTCGCTGCGCATCGGGTCGCGCGTGGTCATCACCAAGCGCGGCGAGATCATCCCCAAGATAGAGTCCCTGGTATCCAATCCCGCGGACGCCGCCCCCATCGCCATACCCGCGACCTGTTCCTGCGGAGCCGCCCTGGTGGACGAAGACACGCGGCTCCGCTGCCCGAATCCCGCCTGCCCCAAGAAAGGCCTGCACCGGCTGGAAAAATGGCTGTCCGTCCTGGACATACGCGATTTCGGGTCGGTGATCCTGGGCAAGCTGCACGCCGCGGGCAGGGTGCGCCGCATCGCCGACCTGTATACGCTCACCGAGGATGAACTGGCCGCCTTCGACCGCATGGGCGAGGTGCTGGCGCGCAAGATCCTGCGCAACCTCAGGGCCAGGAAAGAATTGTCACTTCCGGAGTTCATCGCCGGGTTCGATATCGAGGGTATCGGCGTCCTGATCGCCGAAAAGCTGGCCGCGGGCGGCTTCGACACGCTGGAAAAACTGCGCGCCGCCAGCGTCGCGGACCTGGACTCGGTAGAGGGCATCGCCGAGATCACCGCGGCCGCGATCGCGCAGGGTCTTGCCGGGCTGACGGAGGATATGGACGCCCTGCTCGCCACGCAGGCGGTGCGGATACGGCCGCCCGTGCCTCGTACCGCGGCATCCGGCGGCCCGGAAGCCTCCAGTTCGGATACCTCCCCGGACGACCCGGTGCGCGGCCGCAGTTTCTGCTTTACCGGCGAACTGACCGCCATGAAGCGCGGCGAGGCCGAGCGCCTGGTGCGCGAGCGCGGCGGCACGGTGAAGTCCTCGGTCACGAAGGACCTCTCGTACCTGGTCACCAACGACCCGGGCTCAGGCTCGTCCAAGAACATCAAGGCGTCATCGCTCGGCGTGCCCATCATCGACGAGAAAGCCTTTCTGGCGCTGCTCGGCGCCCGCTGAACCGCGGCCACGCGGTGCGGCGCTTGCATCGCCGCGCGGGCGCGGGCTACACTCGCGCCCGATCATGACCGACTACAAACTCGCATGGAAGCTCGTCATCGCCCGCGCGCTCACCACCTACGCCTTCCGGAAAGGCCTGCAGGGCATCGACATCACGCCCGAATCCGTCGTGGCGGAAAATCCACCCAAGCCCGAACTGGGCGACATCGGCTTTCCGCTGTTCCCCTTCGCCAAGACCTTCAGGGCGGCGCCCGCGCAGCTCGCCGCCGCGGTCCAGGCCCTGGTGGCGGCCGACCCCGCCGCCGAAGGCCTTGGCAGCGCGAAGGCCGAAGGTCCCTACCTCAACATCAGGCTGGACCGCGTGCGCGCCGCCGCCGAAATCCTGGCCGCCGCGTCGCAGGAAGGCTGGGGCAGGGCGTCCAACCTCTCGGGCCAGAAGGTGATGGTGGAATTCTCCTGTCCCAACACCAACAAGCCCCTCCACCTGGGCCACCTTCGGAACAACGTCCTGGGCGAATCCCTGTCGCGCATACTGGCCGCCGCCGGCGCCGAAGTCCGCAAGATCGACCTCATCAACGACCGCGGCGTTCACATCTGCAAGTCCATGCTCGCCTACATGGCTTACGGCGGCGGCCGCGGCCCCGAAGACGAGGGCCTGAAAAGCGACCACTTTGTCGGCAAGTACTACGTCATGTTCAACCAGCTCAAGGCCGAGGATCCGCAGGCCGACGAAAAGGCCCAGGACCTCCTGCGCCGCTGGGAATCAGGCGAGAGCGAAGTCATCGCCCTCTGGAAGAAGATGAACGCCTGGGCGGTGGACGGCATCAAGGCCACTTACGCCCGCCAGGGCATCTCCTTCGACGAATTCCAGTACGAAAGCCTGACCTACATGAAGGGCCGCGACGAAGTGCTCGACGGCCTGGCGCGCGGCGTCTTCTACCGCGAGGATGACGGCTCCGTCCAGGTGAACCTTGAGGACGCGGGCCTGGACCGCAAGGTCCTCCTGCGCAAGGACGGCACCTCGATCTACATAACCCAGGACATCGGCACCGCCATCTTCCGCCACCACACCTGGCCCTTCGACCGCCTGGTCTACGTCGTGGCATCCGAACAGGCCTACCATTTCAAGGTCCTGTTCGAGGTGCTCGCGCGCCTGGGGCACGCCTGGGCGAAAAACCTGTACCACCTCTCCTACGGCCTGGTGAACCTTCCGTCGGGCCGCATGAAAACCCGCGAGGGCACCGTGGTCGACGCCGACGACCTGATCGACGAGCTTTCCGCGCTCGCCAAGGCCGAGATCGAGGCCAAGGGCCGCGAGGGCGCGGTGGACAGGGCCGGCGACATCGCCGAGCGGATCGCGCTGGGCGCGCTGCACTATTACCTGCTGCAGACCGCCCCGGTAAAGGACATGCTCTACGATCCGGAGCAGTCGCTTTCATTCACCGGCGACACCGGCCCCTACGCGCAGTATTCGGGCGCCCGCGCCTCGTCCATCATCCGCAAGGCCGAGGCCGGCGAGGGCAACGCCGCGCGCGGCGTCCTCAAACCCGAACTCCTGGCGGGCGATCCCGAGTGGGCGGTTCTGCGCCGCATCGCCGCCCTTCCCGAGGCGGTCGCCCAGGCGGCCAGGACCTACGAGCCTTCCGTCATGGCGGCCTACCTGCACGACATGGCGCAGGACTTCAGCACCTGGTACCGCGACAACACCGTCCTGACCAACGACGATCCCAACCTGTCGGCCAGCAGGCTCGCGCTGGTGCGCGCGGTGCGCTCGACCCTGGAAAAGGCCTGCGGCCTGGTCTGCGTGCCCTTCCTGGACGTGATGTAGGCCCCGGAGGGCGGCGCGCCGCGCTCCGCGAGCCCGCGCGCCGCGTGTCATTGACATCAATGGCGCTTCCGGGATATACAATAACGCCACTATTGGAATCCCAACGAGGTTGCAAGATATGTACGCAGTCGTAGAGATCAACGGAAAGCAGTACCGCGCCGAAAAGGGCGCATCCCTCACGGTGGACCTCATGGCCGAGGAAAGCGGCGCCCAGGTGTCGCTGGACAAGGTCGTCCTCCTCGCCGCGTCGGAGAACGACGTCCGCGTGGGCACTCCCTACGTCGCCGGCGCCTCTGTCCGCGCCACCGTAAAGGAAGACGTCAAGGGCGACAAGGTCGTCGTGTTCAAGTACAAGCCCAAGAAGGACTACCGCAGGACCCAGGGCCACCGCCAGAACTACACCGTCCTGCAGGTGGAAGAGATCGTCGGCGCCTGACGCGCCTTCAACATCCGGAGGATAGACATGCCACACAAGGGCGTAAACGGTCGCGATTCGAATCCCCAGCATCTCGGGGTAAAGTCATACGGCAACGAAACGGTCAGCGCGGGCAGCATCATCGTGCGCCAGCGCGGCACCAGGATCCACCCCGGCCTCAACGTCGGCATCGGCAAGGACGACACGCTCTACGCCCTGGTGGACGGCACGGTGTTCTTCAAGGAATTCCGCGGCCGGAAGTACGCGGGCGTGCAGCCCGTCGCGGCGGCCGAACCCGCCGTCCAGGCCGGATCGAACTGAACGCATGCGCCCGTGCCGCCGTCTGGCGTGCGGCGGGCAGCGAACGACCGGCCTGCGGCCGGGTCGATGAACGCCCCGGCCTGCGCCGGGGTGTTTTTTTATGCGCGCGCGACATGGCGCGCCAATCCAAGGAGCGGTTGCGTGATCAAATTCGCGGATGAAGCGACCATCACCGTGGCTTCGGGCAAGGGGGGTGACGGCTGCGTCGCCTTCCGCCGCGAAAAGTACGTACCGATGGGCGGCCCCTCGGGCGGCGACGGCGGAAGGGGAGGCGACCTCATATTCATGGTCAAGCGCAACCTGCGCACCCTGGCCGACCTTCGCTACAAGCAGACCTTCAAGGCCCAGAACGGCATCCCCGGCATGGGCCGCAACATGCACGGCAAGGACGGCCAGGACATGGTCATCCCGGTTCCGCCGGGCACCATCATCCGCGATCCGGATACCGGCGAAATCCTGAAGGACTTCGGCGCCCCCGGCCCCGGCGGCCGGCCCGCGGTCGAAGGCGAGACCTGGGTGTTCCTGAAGGGCGGCAAGGGCGGCTGGGGCAACACCCACTTCAAGAATTCGGTCAACCAGGCGCCGCGCATGTTCCAGCCCGGCAAGCCCGGCATCGAGCGACGCGTGCGCGTCGAACTGCAGCTGATCGCCGACATCGGTTTCGTCGGCTTTCCCAACGCGGGCAAATCCAGCCTTCTGGACCACTTCACCAACGCGCGCCCCAAGATCGCTCCCTATCCCTTCACCACCAAGATCCCCAACCTCGGTGTCCTTACCATCCACGATCGCGACATCATCCTGGCCGACATTCCCGGAATAATCGAGGGCGCGCACGAAGGCCTGGGCCTGGGCATCCGTTTCCTGAAGCACATCGCGCGCACGGCCTGCCTGGCCTTCCTGGTCGATCTTTCGGACGACAATTGGGAGCGGGCCTACGGCATCCTGCGCGACGAGCTGGCGTCGTTTTCCCCGGAACTGGCGCGCAAGCCGCGCGTCCTGGTGGGCACCAAGCTGGACCTTCCCGAAGCGCGCGAGCGATGGGACGCCTTCCGCGACGCCCATGCAGACGAGCGCGTGTTCGGCATTTCGGTGTTTTCGGACGAGGGAATGCCCGATTTGAAGGAAGCCTTTTTCGCCGCGGTAACCGAGGAAGAAGCCCGGCGTGCCCAGGATCGCGCCGAAGCACCGTCGGAGGACGACCTGTTCGGGTTGGGTGGCCTCGGCGACCTCGAAGCCCCGGGTGACGAAGGGCAGGAATGAACGCGATGCCCGGATCGGTCCGCTCATGAAAGCCCTCCTGTTCGGCGGATCCTTCAATCCTCCCCACCTGGGCCACATAGCCCTGGCCCGCGAAGCCGCGCGCCGTTTCGGATACGACCTCGCCCTTCTCGTGCCCGCTTGGAAGCCGCCGCACAAGGACCTTTCCGACGATCCCGGCCCGGAAGCCAGGCTCGAACTCCTGCGCGCCGCCTGCGCCCCGCATCCGGACCTTGCGGTGGAACCCTGCGAGATCGAACGCCGCGGCACTTCGTATTCCATAGATACCGTGCGTCATCTGGTGCAATCCGGCAGGGTCGAGGCCCGTCCGGGATTCCTGCTGGGCGACGACCTGGCCGCCGGTTTCGGCTCCTGGAAGGAGGCCGACGCGCTCTCGCGCGAGACGCGGCTTATCCTCATGCGTCGCGAGGGCGAGGCGCACCGCGCCTTCGAATGGCCGCACGAGGAGTTCATGAACCCGCCCTTCTCGGTATCATCCTCGGCGGTGCGCGCGCTCATACGATCGGGCGGAGACTGGCGTTCACTGGTGCCCGAAGCGGTCGCCGCGCTCATCGAGCGGCATGGATACTATGGCCATCACTGACCTCACTGACCTCACTGACATCGAAGCGGCGATTTCCGCGGTGGATGCCGCGCTGGACGAACGCCTGTCCGCGCACCGCGCCGCGCATTCGCGGTCGGTGGCCGCCGAAGCCGAGCGCCTCTGCGCCGATCACGGCGTGGATCCGCGCCGCGGAAGGCTGGCGGGCCTCGCGCACGATCTGTGCAAGCAGCTGCCGGTTTCGGTGCAGTGGGAATACGCCGCCCGGCTCGCGGCGATCCTTCCGGGCTATTCGCTCGATTCCCTGCGCGAAGAGGAATCCGCCATCGCCGACAAGGTGGTGCACGGGCCCGCGTCCGCCACCATGCTCGCCGAGGAATTCGGGGTCGAGGATGCCTCGCTGCTCCGCGCGGTGGCGACGCACAGCCTGGGCGAGATCGGCATGGACGATCTGGGCGCGATCCTGTACATCGCCGACAAGACCGAGCCGGGCAGGGGAGCCGAGGACCGCCTGGCCGCCCCCCGCGCTGCCAGCCTCGCGCTCATCCTGTTCATGGTTTCCGCCGCATCCATCCGCTGGCTCGAGGGGCGGGGCATGGCGGTTGCCCGCCGGAGCCTCGATCTGTACAATGCCCTGCACATGGAACAGACCCGGAAATGAAACGCCCCGGATTCGACAAGAGCTCCATCCTCCTCATCGTCATCATCGCCATATTCGCCGGCAGCATCGGATTCGCCGCCTTCGCCATGCGGGCGGACGAAGTCAGGCAGGCCCTGTCGAAGGACAGCAGCCTGAACATCGCGGTCATCCTCGAATCGGGCGGCGCGCCCATATCCACCCAGTTGTTCATGTTCTATCCGGGCGCGGGCAAGGGCGCCCTGCTGGACATCCCCGGCGAAACCGGCGTCATCCTGTCCAGCAAGAAACGGATGGACCGCCTGGATTCGGTCTACGAGCCGGGCAGGGCGGGCGCCTACGTGCGGGAGCTCGCTGCCTTCCTCGACACCTCCATAGACGGCTGGATCGTGTTCGACGAGGCGGGCCTGGTGCGCGTGGTGGACCTGATGGAAGGCCTGGAACTATTCCTGCCCACGATGGTCATCCGCGAGGCATCCGAGGGCGTCGATCCCATCCGGTTGCCCGGAGGCGCCGTGACCCTCGACGGCGACAAGGTGCTGCAGTTCGCCCGGTATCGCGAAGAGGGCGAAAGCGGCGAGGACGCCATCGCGCGCCGCCAGAAGCTTTTCCAGGCCATGGTCAAGCGCGTGGCCGAAAAAAGCGGCCAGCTGCGCCGGCGCGACGTATTTCCGGCCTTTTCCTCGGCTCTCCGGAGCAGTTTCGAGGAAGAGGGCAGGCTCCGTTTCGTGACCGAGCTGGCTAAGCTCGACGCGGACCGCATCATGCTCCAGCGCGTTACGGGCACCACCCGCAGCGTGGACGGGCAGATGCTGCTGTTCCCCCATTACGACGGAGAACTGGTGCGCGACATCGTGAAGCAGACGCTCTCGGCGCTGGCCAGTTCGTCGCGCACCCTGTCCGGCACGCGCATCTTCACGGTCGAAATTCTGAACGCCACGCCGAACAAGGGCCTGGCTTCGCGCACGGCGGGGATCTTCCAGAGTTTCGGCTACGAGGTCGTGGCCGTGGGCAACGACCAGCTCACCGACCGCGACCGCACCGTCATCATCGATCATTACGGCAATGCCGAAGCCCTGGGCAACCTGCAGGCGGTCATCAAATGCGAAAACACGGCCAGTTCGGCTTCCCGGGCGGAAGCCGAGGAAGCGGTGGCCGACTTCACCATCATTCTGGGCAAGGATTTCAACGGGAGGTATTGTGTCCGATAGCAAAGCGCTCGCGTATGGCGTGGCCTCGACGGCAGCCCTGCACAACGGCCAGGATGTCGTCGTGCTCGACATGGCCGAAGTTTCGGGTTGGACCGACCATTTCGTGGTCGCCACGGCCACCAGTTCCACCCATCTCCGCGGTCTTGCCCGCTATATCGACGAGTACTGCCACTCCGTCGGCTCGAAGCCGCTGAACAAGCCGGACGCCGCGGGCGAGGATCAGACCTGGATCCTGATGGACCTGGGCGACGTGATCGTGCACCTGATGACCGCCGATGCCCGCGCCTTCTACGATCTGGAAAAGCTCTGGTTCAAGGCGCCCAGAAGCGTGGTGGCGCCGCCGGGGCCGCCTGCGCGGGAAGCCGGTAAATGAACGAAGGGCTGTCCGCGCATGGCGGGCAGCCCTTCCTGCATTCCGGGGCGGCGGAAGTCCGCAACCGCCCCGACGGTACGACGCTTCATTCGTCCAGGTCGTCGAACTCCATGTCGTCGTCGTAGTCGAAGTCGTCGTCTTCGTCGTCGAAATCATCGTCGTCGTCGTCGAAATCGTCGTCTTCGTCGTCAAAGTCGTCGTCGAAGTCATCGTCGAAATCGTCGTCGTCCTCGTCTTCGTCTTCATCGAATCCGTCGTCTTCATAGTCGTCGTCATAACCGTCCTCGAAACGGACGGAGGGCTTCAGCACGACGCCCGCCTGGCCCGCGTGCGGACCGTCGGCGAGGGTGACGAGTTCGAATTCCATTGCTCTGGACGGCGCGGATTCGCCGAAAATGGGGACCATTTAATGTTTCCTCCCTTGCGGAATCGGGAACGGTGATGCTCCGGACGCGGGTACTATGATGACAGTGAACGCCATCGTCAATAGCCGCAGAACGAAAATCTAAAGAGCATACCCGGATCTGTCAACTATGAATCGGCGCCATGACCCGCTAATCCTCGCGGGGCAATCCGAGCGGGGTTTGACACGGGGGTGCCCCGCGCGGTAAAGTTCCGCGCTGTGTCCGTATCCGTCCGGGTCCGCGCGGCCGCCAAGATCAATCTCCATCTGCGCGTCCTCGCGCCCATGGCTGACGGATTTCATGGCATAGAAAGCATTTTTCAGGCAGTCGGCCTGCATGACCGGCTTGTCGTGCGCTCTTTGACAGTTCCCGGCATTACGGTGCGCGGCGACTTCGATTGCGATCCCGCCCGCACCACCGTCTACAAGGCGGCAGAACGCTATCTGGTGGCCGCGGGCATGCGCAGCGGCCTTGCCATCGATGTCGAAAAACGGATACCGGTACAGGCGGGGCTCGGTGGCGGTTCGGCGGACGCGGCCGCCGTACTTGCCGCGCTGCAGGCCCTGTTCGGCGCCCCACTGGATGCCTCCACCATTCACGCCATCGGTGCTTCGGTCGGGTCCGATGTTCCTTTTTTCCTCGGATCGGGCGCGGCGCTGGTAACCGGAAAGGGCGAAACAGTGCAGCCAATCCCTGCCCGGACCGATTTTACCGTTCTTCTGGTAAAACCGGCGTTCGGCAGTTCCACTCCGGATGCATACCGCAGGCTCGATATGGCGCGTTCGGCGGGCGAAGCTGCCGATCCCGAACCCGCTCCCGACCTGCAAGGTCCGGACGGGCTCGAGGCGCGCTACGCGCGCGATCCGGCAACCTGGGGGTTCTTCAACTCCTTTCAGCCCGTTCTGGACGCCATGCGGCCGGAATACCGCGCCGTGCGCGAAGCGTTGCTCGCATCCGGCGCCCGGATTGCCATGGTTTCCGGATCGGGGTCAACGGTGTTCGGCCTGTTCCCGGATCCCGATAGTGCGTACCGCGCCCAAACAGCGCTTCCGGGCCAGCTGTCCCGCTGGCCGGATCTGGCTTCCGGACGCGTCTACCTGCACTCGGCCGCGGCGCTTGCGTGTCCGCTGGAGGTGGATTAGACTTTCTCCGCAAAGGTCCAGTGCAGCACCAAGGAGTGTGGACGCATGGAAATCACGGACATCAGGATCCGGAAGGTTCCCGCGGAAGGAAAGCTCAAGGCCTATGTGACCGTCACCTTCGACGAATGCTTCGTCGTCCACAACGTGAAGGTGATAGAAGGAAAGACCGGCGTGTTCATAGCCATGCCGAGCAGGAAGACGAAAACGGGCGAATACAAGGATATCGCCCATCCCATCTGCCCGGAATTCCGGACCAGGCTGCAGGAGCGCATCCTCAAGGCCTACGAGACCGCGGATTCCAGCGACGAAGGGGTGCCGGAATTCGAATGATCCCCGCGCACAGGCGGCGGGCGCCCTTGGGTGCCGCGGTTCGGCGCGGGGTACCACCTTGGGACGTCGGCAAGCGGTAAGCCTCCGGATTTTGGTTCCGGCATTCGCAGGTTCGAATCCTGCCGTCCCAGTACAGAGAGAAACGAACGCAAGGAGTGGATCGAAATGGAACATTTTGCCATCAAAGCTTCCCCCCGTGAAATCGGCACCAAGGGGAGCCTTCGCCAGAACAGGATCGCGGGAAAGATTCCCGCCGTCGTATACGGTTCCGGAAAGGAAGCCAGGGCCATCTTCGTGGACGAAAAGGATGTCACCAGGGTGCTCGCCAGCATCACGGAATCCACCATCCTGGATCTCCAGCTCGACGACGGCACCATCCAGGCCTTCGTGAAGGACCGCCAGCGCGATTCCATGAACTTCAACCTCATCCATCTCGATTTCCTCGAGGTCGTAAAGGGCAAGACCCTGCACGCCCGCGTGCACATCCAGCTCGAGGGCAGCCCCGCCGGCGTCCGCGACGGCGGCGTGCTCGAAAATCCCGGCCACGAAATCGAAGTCGAGTGCGATCCCTCCGTGCTGCCCGAAAAGATCGTGGTGGACGTATCCGGACTCCAGGTGAACGGCGTCATCCACGTGCGCGACCTCAGCATCCCCGAAGGCGTCAAGGTGCTTTCCAGCTCCGAACTCGTCATCGCCATGGTCAAGTACGCCAGGGGCGAAGCGGTTCCTGAAGCTGCCGAAGCCGCGCCGGTCGCTGCCGCCGCTGCCGCCGCGCCGGCCGCTGCCGCGGAGCCGGAGAAAAAGTAACGGCCGATCGCGTAGAACGCGTCGTTTCCTCGCGCATGGGGCGCCTGGGGATTTCCCCGGGTGCCCTCGTGCTATGTGCATACTCGGGCGGCGCCGATTCCTGCGCGCTGCTCGCTTCCCTTGCGTCGGTGGCGCCGGCGGCCGGTTTGGGTCTGCGAGCGGCATATGTGGACCACGGCCTTCGACCCGAAGGCGAACTGGCCGCCGAGATCACCCTGGTGCGCTCGGTCTGCGCCACGCTCGGAGTGCCGCTCGACATCGTTCGCATCCGCCGCGGAGCGATCGCGGCGCGTGCCGCCGCGACCGGTATCGGCGTCGAGGCCGCTGCCCGCGAATACCGCTACCGGGCCCTGGCGCGCATGGCGCATCGCCGCGGAGCCAGCGCCGTCGCCACGGCACATCACGCAGACGACCAGGCCGAAACCGTCCTGATGCGGCTGCTTTCCGGGTCGGGGCCCGCCGGCCTCGCGGGCATGCCGTGGCGCAGGCAACTGCATGCGGATGGCCGATCCGCACCCATCATGCTGGTGCGGCCCCTGCTGGACCTGGCGCGATCGGAGCTCGATGCCTACCGCCTTTTCCGCGGCCTGCCGGCATCCCTCGATTCATCCAACAAATCGGTCGCGCATCGCCGCAACGCATTGCGAGAAGGCCTTTTACCAGCATTGACGCGGATCGTGCCCGGATGGAGGGCATCCGTCATCGCCGGCGCGGAAAAGTCGCGCGCCGCCGCGGATGCGATGGATGCCCTGGCCGGAGAGCTTTTCATGGACACGACGGAAGCACGCCGGGATTCGACCCGGGTTTCGTGCGGTAAAGACCCCCTTGCCGCACGCGTGCCCGCCGGGCCTTCCCTCGACCTGCGCCGATACGATGCCGCACCGTTCGGCATCCGCCTTCGCGCCCTCGAACTGGCGCTCGCGAACCTGCCGCACGGGAAACCCTCGTACCGATCGCTGGAAACCCTGGATGCGGACATCCGGAAACTCGCACGCGCGGGGCAGGGGACCGCGGCGGCGGGTGGAGGATCGGTGCGGCTGCAGTGCGATGGTACGCGTCTGGAACTTGCGCCTTTGCTTGATTTTCCGCTTCCTTCCGGCTATTTTTTCAGGATATGCCAGGCGGGCGGCCTGCATGCGGAATGCATCCGCCTCCGTGCCGAATGGCGGGCTCCGGGCGCTGAAATCGCAGAAACGGGAATCCCGGAGGATGGATTCTCCTTTCCCCTCGTGGTACGCTCGCGGCGGGCCGGCGACCGTATCATGACCGCGGACGGCTACCGGCGCGTAGACGACCTGCTCGCCGGCTGGTCCATACCCCGCGAGGCCCGTGATGCCGTTCCGGTGGTCCTGGATTCGGCCGGTATCGTGGCGGTGCTTCCCTCGGCGCTGTCGGGCAGAGGATTCACGCAGGCGCTCAGGCGCCATGACGGCAAGAACGTTTCGATCGCCGGGACACGGTTCCTCGCGCTCAGAATAGAAGGAGTCCCAGTCTTTCATGGAACACGACGACAACGGCACTGATCCCAAAAAGACCCCGCCCCTCAGACCGGAAGGTTCAGGCCGGGCGAACAAGGCCGCGCTCGCGGTGTTCCTTGCGCTCGGCATGCTGTTTTCGGCGTATTTCCTGTTCAACGACACTCCCCAGGCGCGCGAGATACCGTATTCCGCCTTCCTGCAGCACCTCGACCTCGGCGAGGTGGATACGGTAAAAGTGCTCGACCAGTCGGCGATCGAGGGCACCCTTGTCGGCAAGACCGGCGCCCAGTCGCAGTTCAGGACCACGATTCCCTATGTCGACATGAGCCTTCTCGATCGGCTGACCCGGAAGGGCGTCAAGGTATCGGGCGGCAGCAGGGGTGCCAGCCCGCTGCAGATTTTCTTCGAACTGACTCCCTGGCTTTTCGGGGTATTCCTCATCTGGATCATGCTCAGGCAGATGCAGGGCAGCAACAAGGCCTTCAGCTTCGGCAAGAGCCGCGCCAAGCGCTACGTGGAACCCGGCAAGAAGGTCACCTTCGCGGACGTGGCCGGCCAGAAGGAAGCCAAGTACGAGCTCATGGAAGTGGTGGACTACCTCAAGAATCCGCAGAAATTCGTTAAAATGGGCGCGCGCATACCCAAGGGCGTGCTGCTGGTCGGCATGCCCGGCACCGGCAAGACCCTGATCGCCAAGGCGGTGGCGGGCGAGGCCAATGTGCCCTTCTTCCACATGTCGGGCTCGGATTTCGTGGAGATGTTCGTCGGCGTGGGTGCCAGCCGCGTGCGCGACCTGTTCGAACAGGGCCGCAAGAGCGCGCCCTGCATCATCTTCATCGACGAGCTGGACGCCGTGGGGCGTACCCGCGGCGCGGGCTACGGCGGCGGACACGACGAGCGCGAGCAGACCCTGAACCAGATGCTGGTGGAAATGGACGGTTTCGACACCAAGGACGGCGTCATGATCCTAGCCGCCACCAACCGGCCGGACGTGCTGGATCCCGCGCTGCTGCGCCCCGGCCGCTTCGACCGCCAGGTCGTGGTGGCAATGCCGGACGTGCAGGAGCGCGAAGCCATCCTGGGCATCCACATGAAGTCCATACCCGTCGCCGAGGGGGTGGATACGAAACGGCTGGCCAAGGCCACGCCGGGCACCTCGGGCGCTGATCTGGCGAACCTGGTGAACGAGGCGGCCCTTTTCGCCATACGCAAGGACCGCACCACGGTCATGATGGAAGATTTCGAGGACGCCCGGGACAAGGTGCAGATGGGTGTCGCCCGGAAGAGCATGGTGATAGACGAGGACGAGCGCAAGGCCACCGCCGTGCACGAGTCCGGCCATGCCCTGCTGCATTATTTCCTGAAGAACGCCGACCCGCTGCACAAAGTCACCATCGTCCCGCGCGGGCGCGCGCTCGGCCTGGCGCTGTCGTTGCCTGAAAAGGATTATTACTCGCGTTCGCGCGGATGGCTGATCGACCGCATGGTGATCATGTACGGCGGCTATGCCGCGGAAAAGATCGTCTACAACGACACCACCACCGGCGCTTCGCAGGACATCCGGCAGGCCACCGATTTCGCGCGGCGCATGGTCTGCGAATGGGGCATGAGCGACGACATGGGGCCGGTGGCCTATGGGCAGGAAGACGAACCGATCTTCATCGGCAAGGAAATCGCCCGGCACAAGGATTATTCCGAGGATACCGCCCACCGCATCGATATCGCCATCAAGGGGCTCATCGACCAGGCGCTCTCGCGGGCGCTTGAAATCCTGCAGAAGGAACGCGCGCGTCTTGATAGCCTCGCCGAGGCCCTGCTGCAGCGCGAGACCCTGGAAGATGCCGACATCCGCACCTTGCTGAACCTGGATACCGCGCAGAATCCGGATCCCGCGCTGAACCCGGATCCCGCATCATAAGCGCCGTAGAGAGGGGGGGGGTGATGGGCGACATGGCCCGGATCGCGGTGATCGAAAACGAATCCCTCATTGCGCTGGATGTTGCCCGTACGCTCGAAAGGGCGGGGTATGGGATTTTGGGGCCTTTCGAGGATGCCGTATCGTTTTTCGAGGCCACGGCCACCCTGGATGACGCATCCTCACCCTCGCTCGCGCTGGTCGACATCAACCTTCCCGGTGACCGCGACGGCATCGAAATCGCCGAAATGCTCGCGCTCGGGGGCAGGACCGGCGTGGTGTTCCTTACCGCGCACGAAGAAGCATCGACCCTGGAGCGCGCCAAGAAGACGCGCCCGCTGGGGTATATCGTCAAACCCTTCGGGCAGCGGGACCTGCTGCGCACGGTCGACATGGCGCTGTACCGCTGCACCATGGATCGGCGGCTCACCGAAAGCGAACGCCGCTACCGCACCCTTTTCGAACGCGACATCGCCGCGCGCTTCGTATGCGACCGGAAGGGACGCATCGGACAGAAAAACCATTCTTTCGAAACCTTGTTCGGTTCGGACTGCACCGACATCACCGGACTGCTGCGCATGCCGGAGCGGTGGACCGATGCCCTGCATTCACTGGATTCGGGCGGGGTGTTCGGCCCTGTCGAACTGGACCTCAGAGGCCCAGGCGGCACCGACCGGCGGGTCATCTTCGCGCTCTGCCTCCTGCCCGACGACGCATCCGGCGAAGCGGTCATTTCGGGCGAGGCGGTGGACCAGACCGAGGAAACGATGCTGCGCGAATCCGTGGCCCAATCCCGCAAGATGGAAGCCATGGGAAGGCTGGCATCGGGCGTCGCCCACGATTTCAACAACGTCCTGACCGCGATCATGGGGCACGCAACCCTTATGAAGGGGGATCTGCCTACCGGGTCCAAGGCGCTGGAAGACCTTGATGGCATACTGGCCGCCTCCGAAAAGGCATCCGCGCTGACCCGGCAGCTTTTGGCCTTTTCCCGGCGGCAGCGGCAGGACCCCCGGGCGCTGGATCCCGCCGAATCGCTGCGGGGCGCCGAGCGGATGCTCAGGCGGCTCGTGGGCGAACGTATCGCGTTCACCTGCGAGTACTCTGCCGATATGCCCAAGGTAATGTCCGATCCCGCCCAGATCGACCAGGTATTCCTGAATCTGGTGATGAATGCCCGCGATGCCCTGGAAGACAGGCCGAACGCATGGATCAGCGCGCGCGTCGCCTCGGTGCGGCTGGATGCGGCGCGTCAGGTGGGTGACTGGATGCTGAAACCGGGAAAGTATGCCGTGCTCGAAGTGGCGGACAACGGCAAAGGCATGACGCCCGAGGTGGCGTCGCGCATTTTCGAGCCGTTTTTCACCACCAAGGACGCAGGCAGGGGTACGGGCCTCGGCCTTTCCATCCTGTACGGGATCGCCTCGCGTTCGAACGGCGCGATAGGCGTAGAGTCCCGACCAGGCGAGGGCAGCACCATCTCTCTCTGGCTGCCGGCGATCTCCGGCGTACCCTCGCCAGCGGAAACGCCTGCATCGGAAACGACGCCATCGGAGAAGGCCCGTGCCGCGAGTGGCGATGCCAGCAGGGCGGACCGGAGCCTGGTGCGCGGCCTGCGCATCCTGATAACGGAAGACGAGGATATCGTGCTGGCCAGCCTGGCCCGCGTTTTCGAGCGGGCCGGGGCCTCGGTGGTGGCGGTCAGGAATCCGGGCGAGGCGGTGCTGGCTGCGGAGCATTCCGCCTTCGATCTGCTGGTCGCCGATATCGCGCTGCCCTACATGAACGGATACGATCTCGCCGACCGGCTGGCCCGCGAAGGCAGGGTTGGCGCGGTACTCTTCATAACCGGAAAATCCGATACGGACCGATCGCTCGCGGCCGGCAGGCCCCTGCTCGAAAAACCGTTCGCCAACGATGCGCTGTTCCAGGCGGTACGCGCGGCATTGTCGCGGCGTTGAGTCGCTCGCTACCCGCAGGTCCGGTCTGCCGAGCCGCGCCCGAGCGCGAGGTCGTACAATCGAGCCTCGGCCTCGATTTCGGTGGTGGATCCGAACACCCGGGACTCAGGCGGCGTGGTCATGGCCACTTCGGCGATGATGCGCGAAGGTGCGGCGCTCATGACCAGCACACGGTCGGCCAGATATACGGCTTCCTGGATATCGTGCGTCACCAGGACGGTGCTCCGGCGTTCCGCCTGCCAGAGATTCCGGAACAGATCCATCAATCCGATCTTCACCGCAAGATCCACCGAGGAAAACGCTTCGTCCAGCAGGAGCAGGTCGGATGGGTAGGCGAACGCCCGGGCAAGCGAAAGGCGATGCCGCATGCCGCCTGAAAGAGCGGAGGGACGCGCCTGCGTGAAATCCGCCAGGCCCGCCCGCTCGAGGTAGACTTTCGCCAGGCGCTCCGATTCATGGGGGCTCCGCACCGCCTCGACCGCGTAGCGGATGTTGGCTTCCGCGCCAAGCCAGGGAAGGAGCCGCGGTTCCTGGAAGGCGTAGGAACGGGTAAGTCCGGGCGGAAGGTCCACCGCGCCTGAATCGGGTACGAGCAACCCCGCGAGCAGATGCAGGAGGGTGGTCTTTCCGCAGCCCGAAGGTCCGATGATCGCGGTTATGGACGATGGGGGGAATGCCGCGTCAACGCCGTCCAGGACACGCAGCGCGCCATAGGATTTCACGACGCCGCGCAGGCCGATTCCGGTCATGCCCGCGCCCCCGTTCCGGTGATCCGGCCGGCACCCGACCAATGCCTGGCCAGCCGTCTGGCCGCCAGCCCCAGAAGGTATTCGGACGCGCCGCAGAGCATGATGGTGGCGGCGGCCCACGCGAACACGAGCGGCGTTTCAAGCGACAGCCGCGCGTCCTGCATGCCGGTGCCCAGGGCGGCGCGCGGCTGGCTCAGCACCTCGCCCGCCACCACCACCTTCCAGCAGAGCCCGAGCGCGCTCTTGGCGCCCGAGAGCAGGTACGGCATGGCCGAGGGGATGATCAGGCTGCGGAGCACCCTGCGCCGCGGTACGCGGAACAGCGCGGACATCTCGAGCAGGCTCCGGTCGGCGGCGCGGAAGCCGGTCTCGGCCGCGGTATGGAATACCGGGTATGCCATCAGCACTCCCGTGAAGATGGGCACGGTATGCGACGAAAACCAGAACATGGCCACGAGGATCAGGGCGAGTACGGGCGTGGCGCGGATCGCGGTCAGCAGGGGAGCAAGGAAGGCGCCTGAATCGCGCCAGCGCGCGGAGACGGCGCCGGTCAGGGAACCCGCCGCCACGCTGATCGCGAAGGCCGCGAGGACGCGTCCCAGGCTGCCCGCGAGGGCGGCGCGGAAAGCCTGGCTGGCCGAAAGCCCGGCGAGGGCGGCCAACACGGTTTCGGGTGCCGGCAGGATGAGGTCCGACCCCACCGCGAGCGAGCCGGCCTTCCATATGGCGATCGCCGTGGCAAGGCCCGCGGCGGCGAAAGCCGCGCGGCGGCCGTTCATGGCGCGCCTGGCTCCGCCTGAAGGTAGAATGCCTCATCGGGCAGCCTTCCGCCGACCGAAGCGGCTTCATACCCCAGGAAGACCGAGAGCATCTTCTCTATTTCCGGGCGGGCGGACAGGGCGGACTCCCACCGGTAGCGGGACCGGGGGATCGCTTTCGCCGCCACCTGCGCCTTCATTCCCAGTTCGAGACGCTCGGCGAGCGCCGCGGTTGCCTCGGGTTCGGCGATGCAGCGTTCGACCGATGCCCGGTAGGCGCGCAGGAAGGCCGCGAGGGCCGCCCGGCGCGTGTCGGCGAGCGGGGCCGATACCACGAGCAGCGACATGGGATAGTCGGACAGCCCGGTCTGCGCCTTCCATAGCGCGCCCAGGTCCGCAGGCGCGCGAAGGGCTGGATTGGCCATGAGCGCCTGCGTGGCGAAAGGCTCGGGCAGCACCGCGTGCCTGATCCTGCCGGAGGCGAGCGATGCCACGATTTCCGGGAATGCCAGGCTGTAATTCGGCGTCCAGCCGCTGCCGGGCGCGAGGCCTCGCGCTTCCATAAGCAGGCGGAACAGGTAATCGGGCGTGGCTTTCTGCCCGCCTATGGCCACTTCCTGGCCTTTCAGGCCGGAAAGATCCGACAGCGACTGGTCGGCGCTGAGGAACCTTACCATGCCGCCGCCGACCACCGCCGCGGCGCGGATGCGGCCGGTCGCGTTGTACAGCTTGGCCGCGACATTCACCGGCAGGACCGCGGCATCCGTTTCTCCCGACAGGAGCTTGGCCAGCGCAAGATCGGCCGATGCCACGGTCAGGAAATCAAGCCTGATTTCGGCCGTGCGAGGCGGCGATGCCATGAGCCAGGCGGCCGAAAGACCGCTCGGTCCTCGGATGACCGAAAGATGCAGGGCTGCCGGATCGGCGGCGAATACGGGCGCCGCGGCGAACATCGCGGTTGCGGCGAATATCGCGGCCACCGCGCTTGCCCTCATGCCAACGAGCGTCCGCGCAAGAACCGGTCTGCAACGAGAAGGGTGGGGCGTGCCGTGCGGTCTCATCGGAATTCCTCCTGCGCCTGCGCGCCGTCCGACATCGCCAGCAGCCCTTTCAGGCGCGCTTCCTCGATCCGGACATACAGGTTCTTTTCGTGCGATGGCAGGACGGTGCCCCTGGGGGCGTCCTTGGCTCGGCGCAAGTGCTTGGCCTGGGTGTAGTACAGATCGCCTTCCCCTTCCGCGCGCGCCTTGGAATAGTAAATGGCCAACATGCCGGCGTCGATCAGCACCTCCAGCGGCACGCTCTTGCCGCGCTGCGCCTTCACGAACACGTAGGAGCCCGCGCGGTCGCGGGCGTGCAGCCAGAGGTCCGAGCCCCGCACGTGCCGCCGGAGCAGCGCGTCGTTTTCCGCGGCGCTCCGGCCGACCAGGAGAACCCAGCCGTCGCGGATAAAGGCCAGGCCGGGGTAGCGGCGTACTTCCTTTTCACGCGCGGTTCCGGCGCGCGAGAGCATGCGCGCGATGGCGTAGGGATCGGTTTCGGATTCCGCGCGGGCCAGCCAGGCGTCCAGGTTGCGGATAGAGACGCGCGTGCGCTCCAGTTCCAGCTCCAGGTCCGCGATGCCCGAGCTCGCCTTGCGGTAGCGCTCGTAATAGGCTTGCGCGTTTTCCACGTGGCTGCGGTCGGGATCGACCTTTATGGACACCTCGCCGCCGCGGTAGAAGTCCTGCGCGATGGCGTACCATGCGTTGCCCTTTTTTTCGGGTTGAGGGTATCCCGCGATCAGGATGTCGCCGAGTTCGCGCAAGCGGTCCGCGTCGCGGAATTCGCCGGCGCGGGCGGCCAGCTCGCCTTCGCGTTCACGCAGCATGCGCATGCGGCGGCCGTGGCGTTCCCTGGCGGTTTCGAGCAGCGCCTCGCGCGAGATGCCGGCGCCGCGCTCCGCGTAGAAGGAGGCGATGCGTTCGTTGAAACTGCCGGAGCCCGGAAGTTCGCGGATGGTGAACACCCGCGCAGGTTTTGCCGGACTTCCGGCAGCGGCGCTCTTTGGGGCCCCGGCGGCCTTCGCGGGCGCGGCGGCTTCGGAGGCTGAGGGTGGCTGCGCCTCGCCGATCGTGCAGCGCAGGCCCGAAAGCTCGCCGCGCGAAGGCTTGCGCGCCAGCGCGTCCACTATGATGCCGTCGCCGTCCACCAGCACCAGGTTGCCCGCGCCGCTCCAGAGCCGCGCGTACAGCGTGTGGCGAGCCTCGGAGTTTTCCAGGTCGATGCGGACGATGCGCTCGTCGCCGAGCTGCGTGGCCGCAATGATGCGCGAGCCCCTGATCCGTGAGCGGAGGCACTCCATGAAGCGCAGGGGGCGGTCGTTTTTCGCCGGCAGCGAGGTCACGGCGTGCAGCCTGCAGGCGCCATGGCCCACGCACAGCAGAAGGTGCAGGGTGCGGCCGCCGCCGTGCATGCTCAGGACGATCGTGTCGTAGGACGGCTGCGACACCTTTTCGACCTTCATGCCCGGCAGGGAAAGTTCTTCGAGGATGAGGTCTATTTCTCGGCAGTTCAGCGACATGGCCGGCCTACGCGCCGTGGCAATGCTTGTACTTCTTGCCGGAACCGCAGGGGCAGGGGTCGTTCCGGCCGACCTTTTCGCCCTGGCGTACCACGGTGGCGGCATCGGGCACGGCCGCCCGCGAAATCTGCGACCCCTCGTGCCGCGCCGAGCGGGCGGATTCGGCGATGCCCGACGACGCGCCCGCAGGGGAAGCCGTCGCGCCCGCGCCATTGAACTGCCCCTGCTCGTCGTGCCGCGCGGTGACCATGGCGCGGGGAGCGACGCGCGCCTGCGCGGGTTCGGGCTGCTGGATGCGCACGCGGTAGATGCGCGAGGCGATGGACTCGCGAATCGCGTCCACCATTTCCTCGAACATGGATGAACCCTCGATCTTGTATTCGAGCAGGGGATTCTTCTGCGCGTAGGAACGGAGGTACACGGCCTCTCGCAGTCCTTCCATTGAATCGAGGTGGTCCAGCCACTTGTTGTCGATGGCCTGCAGATACTGGAAGCGTATGAACTGGTTCAGGTTGTCGGCACCGGCAAACCCGACCTTGGCGTCCATGTCCGCGTCCAGCAGGGCTATCGTGCGTTCGCGCAGCGCCTCGACCCCTCCGGGCTGGCGCTTGGCCTCGGCGGCGACCTCGGCCGGGCTCATCTCGATGCCGAAGCGTTCGAACAGCCAGGCGGAGAATTCGGTGGGATCCATGCCATCGTCTTTCTTTCCGGACATGCCGGAGGAAAGGGATGCCGCCCCGGAAGCCACCATGTCCAGCGCGGTGGCGCGGATGCGGTCGGCAAGGTCGGGCGCCTTCAGTATCTCGTCGCGCTGCTGGTAGATGAAGCCGCGCTGCTTGTTCAGCACGTCGTCGTATTCGAGCAGGTGCTTGCGAATCTCGAAGTTGCGTTCCTCGACCTTTTTCTGGGCGTTTTCAATGGTTCGGTTGAGAAGGGGGTGGTAGATGGGCTCGCCGGGTTTCATGCCCACCTTGCTCATCAGGTTCTTGAAGTTTTCACCTCCGAAGAGCCGCATGAGGTCGTCGTCGAGCGAGAGGAAGAACACCGAGGTGCCCGGGTCGCCCTGTCGGCCGGAGCGGCCGCGCAACTGGTTGTCGATGCGCCGGGATTCGTGACGTTCGGTACCCAGCACGTAAAGGCCGCCGGTGGATTTGACTTCTTCGTAGTCGGCGCGCCAGGCGGCGTATTCGGCGTCGAGGGCGGCGCTGAACTCCGCTTCGGTGGCTTCGCTGCCGGCGCGGCGGCGCGCGCGGAACTCCGGATTGCCGCCGAGCTTGATGTCGGTGCCGCGGCCGGCCATGTTGGTGGCGATGGTCACGGCGCCTTTGGAACCCGCTTCGGCGATGATCACGGCTTCGCGCGCGTGGTTCTTGGCATTCAGCACTTCGTGCCGTATGCCCCTGCGGGTGAGGAGGCCGGACAGCTTTTCCGACTTTTCGATGGATACGGTGCCGACAAGGATGGGTTGCCCCTTGGCGTGCACTTCGGCGATCTCGTTGCAGATCGCATCGAACTTGTCGTTTTCGTTCAGGAATACGAGGTCGTCCTGGTCATCCCTGACGATGGGGCGGTTGGATGGGATGACCACGACATCGAGGTTGTATATTTTACTGAACTCTGGCGCTTCGGTATCGGCCGTTCCTGTCATACCGGCTATTTTTGTATATAACCTGAAGTAATTCTGGAATGTGATCGTGGCCAGGGTGCGGTTGCGGCGAGCCACCTTGATGCGTTCCTTGGCTTCGATCGCCTCGTGCAGGCCATCCGAGTAGCGGCGTCCGTGCAGGATGCGTCCGGTGAACTCGTCGACAATCTGCACCATGCCGTCCTGCACCACGTACGCCACATCCTTTTCGAACAGAGCCCTGGCTCGTACCGCCTGCGTGAAGTAATGCACGTACTCGAAATTCCGCTCGTCGAAGAGGCTGCCCTGGATGAAGGATCGCTTCTGGAGTTGCTCCTCTATCCGGTTCAGGCCCTGGCTGGTGAACATGATGCGCTTGGATTTTTCGTCTATCCGGTAGTCGCCGACGGATTCCTCGCCTTCCTCCTCGCGCGGGTATTCGCCGGTTTCGGGATTCTTGCGCACCTCTTCCAGGCCGAGGGACATGCGGTTCACTTCGGCCACCTTCGCGGTGTCGTCGTCGGAGGGGCCGGAAATGATCAGCGGGGTGCGCGCCTCGTCGATCAGGATCGAGTCTATCTCGTCTACCACGCAGTAATGGTGGCCGCGCTGCACGCGCTGTTCCGGATCCCAGCTCATGTTGTCGCGCAGGTAGTCGAAACCGAGTTCGTTGTTGGTGCCGTAGGTGATGTCGCAGGCGTAGGCAAGCTTGCGCGCGTCGTTGTCCATCCGCGAGAGGATGCAGCCGACGCTCAGGCCCAGGAAGCGGTGTATCCTGCCCATCCAGGCGGAGTCGCGCTCGGCCAGGTAGTCGTTCACCGTGACGACGTGCACGCCATTTCCGCCAAGGGCGTTCAGGTATACGGCGGCGACCGAGGACAGGGTCTTGCCTTCGCCGGTTTTCATTTCGACGATCTTGCCCTGGTGCAGGACGATGCCGCCGAGCATCTGCGAGTCGAAGGGGCGTTCGCCCAGTACCCTGCGCGCCGCTTCCCTGACCAGGGCGAAGGCTTCGGGCAGCAGGTCGTCGGCGCTCTCGCCCGCGGCGAGCCGTGCCCTGAACGAGGCGGTGGCGGCGGGGAATCCGTCGTCGGGGAGCGAGAGAACTCCGCTTTCCAGGGCATTGATCCGGTGCAATATGGGAAGGAGCGCGCGCACGTCGCGTTCCTTCTTGGAACCGACGAGGGCGGTCATGAGGTTGAAGGCCATGGCCGAAAGCATACTTTCAGACCCCCTCGGGGTCAAGGTTGGCCGGACCCGGCTGGCATGACAGCGCGGACCGCGATACGATGGGCCCGATGCGTTGCACGCTTGCCTGCATTGCCTGCATTCTCGTCCTGGGGTCCTGCGGTGGCCCCGGCGCGCTCCGTGAGGCGGAGAGGGTGGACCTGTTCGACCTCGGATTCGGGCCCGGCGAATCGCAGGTGGATTTTTCCGCCGCTCTGCCCGGGCAACCGTCCAACCGGCTCTCGCTCTCCGTAAAGGAAGGCATGGCGCACCTTTCCAGCCGCTCCGGCGGCACGCTGATGCGGCTGTCCGCCTATGGCGACGTGCTTGCCCTCCTGTACGACCCGGCGCGATCCGGCAAGCCCTTCGTGCTCAGCCCCGCCGATTCCACGCCATCGGGAACGCAGGGTACGGCGCGCTACGCCCTCCAGGTACCCGGATTCGCGCCTGAAGAAATCGCCGCCGATTCGCTGCAGCGACTGTACGCGGCGGATCGGGTGCAGGGCCAGACTCCCGTGTACAACGCCGCCCAGTCCGCATGGTGCGATCGCATCGTGCGCCGCTTCGGCCCGGGCGGCAGGGAAGAAGCTCCCCTCGGGCAGGAAGGTCCCGGGGGCAGCCCGTTTCCCCGGATAGACCGGCTGCGCGTCACCGAAAACGACTACCTCTACGTTCTTTCGCAGACACCCACCATGCTGGTCGCGCACCGTTTCGCGCCCGACGGCACCCTCGAATCCTCGCTCAGGATACCCCGTGATTCCCTGCCCGTGCCCCGCGAACTGGAGGGTCCGCATGATCCGCGCCGCCGGCTGCATTCGTATCCGGACGCGCTCGACGCCGTGCCGGATGGCGCCTCGCCCCGTGTGATCCTGAAATGCGAGTATGTCGAGGAAATCATGGATCCGGCTTCCGGTGCCGTGATTTCGCTGGAACCCGCGGGTTCCTGGCTCTTTGTCATGGATATGCGTTCGGGATCCGTCACCGCCGAGACGCGGCTGTCGGGAACAGGAAAGAAGGCCGACGAAGCTCCCCTGACCCTGCTCGGCATGGTGGGTTCGCAGTACCTTCTCGCCGAAACGCTCGCGACAGGGGATTCACCGGGCCGCACGGGCTCGCTGCGCGTCATGCTGGTCGGTTCCGAAGGGATGATCCGCAGGCGTGTCAGGCTTGACTTGCCTGAAGATACGGTCAGCGTGCCGGATATCGAGGTTTCGAAGGCAGGCGTGGTCAGCGCGCTCATCGAACTTCCCCGGGGGATCAGGCTGTCCTACTGGGACCTGGGCGCGGCCGACCGGGTCGGAAGGGTGACACGATGAAAGCACTGGTTTCCTGCGCGGAATCCCGCCTTCTGGATGCGCGCACCCGCGATCAGGCGGCGCTGCAGCCGCTGCAGTTGATGGAAAAGGCTTCGCTGCGCCTGTACGACGCGCTTCGCGCCTGGGCCGCGGGGCTCCGGCGGGCTGACGGTTCCGCCAGGTTCCCCGGCTTTCCGTCGGGTGCCAGGCTGGTCGCGCTCTGCGGCAGGGGCGACAACGGCGCCGACGCGATGGCGATCCTGCGCCATGCCGCCTTCGATGCCGGAGCGGCGGACCTGCTGGCGATCCACCTCGACATTCCGGAGGGATCCCCGCAGGCGGCCCAGGCCGGGAGCCTGGACAGCCTGGGAGTCCCGCGCCGGCGCTGGGATGCCTCCTGCGCCGCGCTGCTCGATGAAGCGGACATCGTCCTGGACGGCATCCTGGGCTCAGGCGTGAAATCAGCCCCCCGGGGCGAAGCCCTCGACATGATCCGCGCATGCGGCCAGGCGCGCAAACCCCTGGTCGTGTCGATCGACCTGCCGTCCGGATCGGGCGACGCGATGGAATCCGGCAGGCTGACCGTGCACGCGGACCTGACCCTGTGCCTTTCGCCCCTGAAGACCGCGCTGTACGTGCCCGGGGTAGCCGCGCGGCGCGGAACTGTGGCGGAAGTGCGGGGCGTGTTTCCCGCCGATGGCGCCGACGCGGTTCCCGAAGCCTTCTTGCTGGAAGCGACGGATCTCGGGCTGCCCGCGGGGCATGCGGGCGGGGGAACGGACTCAGGCGCGGAAGCGGGTTTGGACTCAGGCGCGCTCAGGCGGCGTCGCCTTGCTTCGGCCACTGCCTACAAGACCAGGCGCGGCAGGGTGGCGGTGTTCGCAGGATCTCCGGGTGCCGCGGGCGCGGCCTGGCTCTGCGCCGATGCGGCCCTCCGCGCGGGCGCAGGCTATGTGGCGGTATTCGCGGACGACCGCATCGCGTCGGCCATCGCGCGGCGCGCGCCAGAACTCATGGTGCGCCCACGTAAGGCTTCGGGCTTCGATCCGGGCGACTGGGACCTCGTCCTGGCCGGCCCGGGATGGGGCAGGGGGCCTGACCGCGAAGGACTTCTGGCGGAATTGCTGGAATCCGGGTTGCCGCTGGTGCTGGATGCCGATGCCATCGCGCCCTACCTGCGTCTTGCGCGCGAAGGGAGGTCGAAGGCTTCCCGGGTCGTGCTCACCCCCCATCCGGGCGAACTTCGCGCAGCCTTCGGCGAGGATGCGACCCTTGCCGCGACCGATCCCCGGGCGGCCCTGGCCGCTCTGGCGCTTCCGGAAGGGGCCGCGATCATCCTGAAATCGCACATGACCTGGCTGGGCATACCCGGCGAGCTTCCCTGCGTGTGGGAGGGGATGGAGGAGGCGCTGGCCATCGCCGGTTCGGGCGATGTCCAGGCGGGTCTTCTGGCGGGCATCTGGGCAAGCCTGATCGCCCAGGGCGACCTTGGCGATCAGGAATCCGGCGAGGCTGCCAACCGCGACGATGCCACCCGCGCGCTGGCGATGCGCCGGGCGGTGATCGCGCACGGCCTGGCGGGCAAGCGCCTGCATGCCCGCCAGGGCTGGTTCACGGCGCGCAGCATAGCCGTGGAAGCCGGGCGGATACTCGGCGGCGGCACCGGTTGATCTTGATCACCGGTTGATCTTGCTTGACCGCGGCGGCGGGGCATCGTAGGCTCGGCGGACAACGGGGAAAACAACAGGACTGACAGCTCGGGAGGTAGAATGTTGCGATCCGTGGCGGCCATCGCCGTTGGTGAAGGCAGGGTGTTCGTCGCGCGGCGCAAACCGGGCGGCGAGCTTGGCCTGAAATGGGAATTCCCTGGCGGCAAGGTCGAAGAGGGCGAAGACGACCGCGCCGCCCTGATCCGTGAATTCGACGAGGAGTTCGGCGTGGCGGTGCGGCCCCTGAAAGCCCTGGGCGAAGCCTCGTTCATCCACCACGAGCGTACGCGCGACCTCTGCGCCTGGTCGGTGGAACTGGACCGGGGCCGCCCCCTCGACCTGCGGGAACACCTGGAAGTGCGCTGGGTGGGCCCGGAAGAACTCGAAAACCTGGACCTGGCCGGATCGGACCGCCAGCTCCTCAGCTTTGTCCTTCCCCTTCTTCGCTGAAACTCCCGAGAATCGCCTCGCCCTCGTCGCCCGGCTCGTTCACCAGGGTCAGCACGCGCTCCTGCATGCGGTCCAGGTCCTTTTTCAGGCCCTTGGACAGCTTCATGCCCTCCTCGAACACGTCGAGGGCTTCCTCAAGGGGTATGTCCGGCTCCTTGATCCGTCCCGCCAGCGATTCAAGCCGCGACAGCCTTTTTTCGAAATCTTTCATTTCCGCACCTTCCTGATCGCCGCGAGGCTCGATCCCCGCGAAAATCGAATGTCCACCAGATCGCCGGGTTTGAGCCCGGACGCGTCCCTCAGGGCCTCGCCGGAATCGGAACCGGAATCGCCATCGAGACCGAGCATTGGCTCGGTGGCGTGCCTGGTCACGATGGAATAGCCCCGCGCCAGGATGGCTTCGGGGCTGGAAAGCGACAGTGCCCGCTCGGCCAGTTCCAGGCGGTGCCGGCGGTCGCGCGCCAGGTCCCGCAGCCCGGAGGTCAGGCGATCGCGCGCTTCGTCATGGCGCCGCGCCACCGGCAGGAAAAGGCGCATGAAGCGCGCCTCGACATCGGCGGGCGAAAAGCGTTCCACCGCCAGCGTGGCGTAATCGAGCCTGGAACGCATCGACGTGGCGATCTCCAGGCGCGCCTGCATGACCTGCCGGGCGACCGAATCGCGCGATTCGCTGACCAGCTCGGCGGCGGCCGAGGGTGTCGGCGCGCGCAGGTCGGCGGCGTAGTCGGATAGGGACCAGTCCACCTCGTGGCCTACGGCGCTGATCACCGGAATCGCCGAGGCTGCCACGGCGCGCACGACTTCCTCGTCGGAGAAGGCCAGCAGGTCCTCGAGCGAGCCGCCGCCGCGCCCGACTATGAGCACGTCTGCCAGCTTCATGGCGTTGGCCTGGCGGATGCGCGCGGCGATCTGCCCGGGCGCGGCCTCGCCCTGCACGGCCGCCGGCAGCACGATCACGCGGACGCCCGAATTGCGCCGCGCAAGGACGTTCAGGATGTCGCGGATGGCCGCGCCCGTGGGGCTGGTCACCACGCCGACCCTGTGCGGCAGGCGGGGCAGGGGTTTCTTGCGATCCTCGTCGAACAGGCCCTCGGCCGCCAGGGCGCGGCGGCGTGCTTCCAGCATGGCCAGGATCTCGCCCTCGCCGGATCGCGCCATGCGCTCGACCAGAAGCTGGTACTGGCCGCGCTGCGGGTACACCGTGACGCCGCCGCGCGCCACCACCTTCATGCCGTCGCGGGGTTCGAAGCCCAGGTCGCGCGAGCGGTAGCGGAACATGACCGCCTGCAGCATGGCGTCGCGGTCCTTCAGGCTGAAATACAGGTGTCCCGATGACGCCGCCTTCAGGTTGGAGATTTCGCCTTCGACCGCCACCGCGGGGAAACCGCCTTCCAGATTCACCCGGATGGCCTGCGTGAGCGCGGAAACGCTGAGCACCTCTTCCTTCGGCGCGCGCATGCCTTACCTTCCTCCGATGATGCCGAGCCACAGGACGCCGCCTGCGATGCTGGCCAGGGTCACCGGCACGCCGACCTTCAGGTAGTCCGCGAAGCCGATTCGGGTGCCGAAGCGCTCCGCCTGCTCGGCCACGATGAGGTTGGCGACAGAGCCGAGCAGGGTCAGGTTGCCCGCGAAGGTGCTGGCCATGGCCAGCATGAACCAGGCTGCCCGCGAATCGGCGAAGCCCGAGGCCACGGGCGAGAGCAGCATCACCGCCGGTACATTGGATATGAGGTTCGAGGCCAGCGCCACCGTGGCGGCGAAGGCCGCGCCGGGACGGACCAGGTGGGGCAGCGCCGCGTCCATGGCGCGCGCGAACAGGGGGCTGCGCCCCACCGCGCCGGTGAGCACGAAGAGTCCCGAGAAAAACACCAGCAGGGTGAAGTCCACCTCGCGCAGCACTCGTTCGGGATGGATGCGCCGGGTAACTAGCAGGGCCGACGCCGCGACCAGGGCCGCCAGGCTGGTGCGCACGCCGAACACCAGCAGGACCAGGAGCAGGCCTGCAGCCGCCAGGCTCTTGCGCATCAGGGCGATGTCCGTTTCCGCGCCCGAACCCGGACCCGCTACCGGAGCCGGCCCTGGCGCCGCCAGCCGCGCGCGCGATCGTGAAAACTCGGAAGGGAAGACCAGGACCACCGCCACCCAGGTGCAGCCCAGGGCGAACAGCGAGGGAAGGGCCAGCGCCGCGGCGAAATCGCGTAAGCCCAGGCCTGACGACGCGGCGATCAGCATGTTCTGGGGATTGCCGATCGGGGTGGCGCAGGAGCCTGCGTTGGCCGCGGCCGCGAGGCCTATCAGGTAGGGTCTGCCGTCCATGCCGCGGCGGCGCACGATCTGGGCTACCAGCGGTGTGAGCATGATGCAGATCGTGTCGTTCAGGAACAATGCCGACAGGAATCCCGAGGCCAGGATCACCACCGCCAGGAAAGCGCGCGGATCGTGCGCGATCCGCACGATCCGGGAACCGGCCAGGTCGAAAAAACCGGAGATGCGCAGGTTGGCCACCAGGACCATCATGCAGAAGAGCAGGGCGATCGTCTCGAAGTCCACCGCGGCGAAGGCTTCTTGCGCGCCCAGCGCGCCCGAGGCGATCAGGGCCGCCGCGCCCGCCACCGCGATGCCGGCCCGGTTCATCGCCAGGCCGGGAATCCTTCCCACGGCGATGCCGGCGAAGGACACCAGGATGATGGCGTAGCTGATGATCGGCGCAAGCTGCATGATGAGCCGATCCTAGCGAAAGACGCCGATTTTAGCTACACTTTCCGCAAAGGATGCCATGCAGCCGATAAACCCCCGCGAACTGCCCGTCTACGCCCAGAAACAGAAAATCCTCGATGCCCTGGCCGAAAACCAGGTCATCGTCGTGGAAAGCCCCACCGGCTCCGGCAAGACCACCCAGTTGCCGGTCATCCTGCACGAGGCCGGCTTCGCCCGCAACGGCATCATAGGCGTCACCCAGCCGCGGCGCATCGCCGTCCTGTCGGTGTCCGATTTCATCGCGCGGCAGATGGGCGGCACCGTGCCCGGCACGGTCGGCTACAAGATGCGCTTCGAGGACCGCACCGACTCATCCACCGCCATCAAGATCATGACCGACGGAATCCTCCTGCAGGAAATGAAGCTGGACCCGCTGCTGACCCGCTACGGCGTGATCATGGTGGACGAGGCGCACGAACGCTCCCTCAACATCGACTTCATCCTCGGCCTCCTTAAGCACGTGCTGGAAGAACGGCCCGAATTCAAGGTCATCGTTTCGTCGGCCACCATCAACGCGGAAGTCTTTTCCGAGTACTTCGGCGAATGCCCCATCGTGAAGATCGAAACCCAGGTCTGGCCGGTCACCGTCATCTACGATTCGCCGGCGCCCGAGGACGAGCAGGAACCGGTCTACAAGGCCTCTGACGAAGCCCTGCTGGACAAGATCGGCGTTATCCTTGACCGCGTGCTCTCCGAACGCGCCGAAGACGAGGACGGCGACGTGCTCATCTTCCTTCCCGGCGAGAAGGCGATAAAGGAATGCATGCAACGGCTGGCCTACGGGAAGTTGTATCCGAAACTGCACATCGTGCCGCTCTACGCCCGTCTGGGCAAGGACGAGCAGGAGCGCGTCTTCGATCCCGCGCCCGAGGGCAAGGCAAAGGTAGTCATTTCCACCAACATCGCGGAAACCTCGGTCACCATCCAGGGCATTTCCGTCGTGATCGACTCGGGCCTTGCAAAGCTGAATTACTACAACCCCAAAACCTTCACGTCCAGCCTCATAGAGACACCCATTTCCAAAGCCTCCTGCAACCAGCGCAAGGGAAGGGCGGGGCGCACCCGGCCGGGCGTCTGCTACCGCCTGTACCCGCGCAAGGACTTCGAAAACCGCCCCCTGTTCACCACCGAGGAAATCTACCGCACCGACCTGTCCGAAGTGGTCCTGCGCATGGCCGAACTCGGCATACGCGATTTCGAGCGCTTCGAATTCATCGCCAAGCCCGCGAGAACCGGCATCGCCGGCGCGGTCGACGCCCTGAATCTCCTCGATGCCCTGACGCCCGAGCGCACCCTGTCGCGGGTGGGCGAACTCATGTGCGCCTTCCCGCTGCTGCCGCGCCTGTCGCGCATGATCGTGGAATCGCTGCTGAAATATCCCGAGGTGATCGACGAAACCCTGATCGCCGCGTCCTTCCTCTCCACCATGAGCCCCTATGTCCTGCCCCCGGGCGAGGAAATGGAGGCGCGCCGGGCTCACCACGCCTTCCGCGACCCCCAGGGCGACTTCGTGTCCTACCTGCGCATCTTCAAGGCCTTCCACGACGCGCGCGACAAGACAAAATTCTGCGACCGCAATTACATGGACGAGCGCACCCTGCACGAGATCGTGCGCATCCGCGAACAGCTCGGGCTCATCGTGTCCGCGATGGGCTTTCCCCTGCTTTCAGGCGGCGAAACCTGGGATTACCTCTGCGCGGTCAGCCGCGGCCTGATCCAGTTCGTCTGCGCCCGCCAGGACCGCGGCCTTTTCCGCTCGCTGACCGCCGAGCGCATCCAGATCCACCCCGGATCGGTGATGTTCCGCGAAAATCCCGACTACCTGGTCGCCGGCGAGGTGGTGCGCACCACGCGCATGTACGCCATGTCGGTTTCGCCCCTGCCGCGCGACCTTCTGCGCCGCATCGACCCGTTGCTGGAGGAGCGGCTCGGTCGTCCCTCCCATGTCGAGGGTGGATCGAGGGATCGAGGGCGCGTCCATGCCGCGGAGCGATCGATGGGCCGCGAGAGCGCGCGGCAGACCGGCCACGGTGGTCCCGGCGGCCGCTACGACACGGACGCGGGGCGCCCGCACGGCATGCCGGCCGGCAAGGCCGAGCGGAATGCGCAAGGAGGTGCATCGCGCGATTTCACCAACTTCGTGAAAATCGGCGATGCGGTGTTCCCCATCCAGCACGAAAAGGGCATGAAGAAGATCGTCACCCTCGACTGGACCGACCTGAAAAAGGCGCGCGACGGCCTGGACCGCGACGCAGGCGCCGCCTTCAAGGGCCTGAAGGCGGTCATCAAGGTATCGGGCTGGGAACTCATGCGCGGCGAAAAGCTGGAAACCATCCTTCGCATCCTGTCCTGGCTGGAACCCGAAACCGACATGGGCCGCGAGTGGCCGCACGGCAAGAATTACATCGTCCAGGATGAAGCCGGCCTGCACGAGCTCGTGTCGGTCATCGACCATGTCCTTCAGGTGTCGAAGATCAAGGGGAAGGGGCGGTCGCTCGGTTTTGTGGCGCTGTATTCCAATCGCGAGGGCGAATACTGGTTCAGGGTGAGCAAGGGATTCCACACCGCGCTGAACGAGAGCCTGGCGAGCCTGGAGTCCCTGGCGGACAGACTGGGCGCCGCCCCTGGCGCATCGCGGGCGGCCGACACGGCCATTGAAAAGGTCAGCGCCCTGTACCGTCGCCTGAATTCGTTCTTCGACTGAACGGCGCCTCAGGCGCGTTTTACGAACATCAGTTCCCAGGCGAGCCGGTCGGCTTCCGTGGCGCGGCGCTGGAACTTGGTCTCCGGCCTCCAGGCCTGGGGAGCGCAGAAGCCTGAATCCGCGCCGGGGGCGGCGGAATCGGCCTTGTTCCGAAGCTCCGGCAGGGCGGACAGCAGCTCCAGCGTGGCGCGGCCGTAGTCCTCGATGTCGGTCACGAAATACAGGTAGCCCCCGGGCGCCAGGCGCGACACCATCAGCTCCGCGATGCCGGGACGAAGGAGGCGGCGCTTGTGGTGCCGCTTTTTGGGCCAGGGATCGGGGTAGAAGATATGCAGGCCGGAAAGGCTGGCTTCCGGGATCATCGACTGCAGCACTTCCACCGCGTCGTGCTGGATTATGCGCAGGTTTTCGATCCCCTCGCGGGAGATGTCCTGCAGGAGCCTGCCGACGCCCGGTCCGTGCACTTCACAGCCCAGGAAGCCCAGCTCGCCGCGGGCTTTCGCGATCTGCCAGGTGGCCTGGCCCATGCCGAAACCGATTTCCATGATCACCGGCCGCGGCGGGTCGAACAGCGAGGCCGGATCCAACGGCGATGAAGCGAACGGCAGCATCCAGCGCGGCCCGAGTTCACGAATGGCGTCTTTCTGCGCGTCGGTCATCCTGCCCTGGCGCAGCACGTAGCTCCGGATGCCGTTGTCGTGACCGTCAGCCATGCGTCGCGTCCTGCGACGGCAGCCGCGCGTCCCCCGCAAGCAGCCTGACGGCCGCATCGATGTCCGCGCATTCCGTGGTGCTGCGGGTGGCCAGGGTCCTGACCGGAATGACGCCCTTGCCCAACGCGGCGTCGTCCAGGATGATGGCGTAGGGTATGCCCTTTTTTTCGGCGTAGGCGTACTGGGTCTGGATCTTCTTCGGTTCGGGGAACACCTCGGTGGCGATGCCGCGTTCGCGCAGGGCGGCCGCCGTGCGCTGCGCCGCGCTCCGGGCTGCCCCGCGGTCCGATGCGAGCGCATCCAGCACCAGGACGCGCGTGACCACCGGCCGGCCGCCGGAGCGGTTCAGGGCTTCCAGCGCGGCGATCAGGCGGTCCAGCCCCACCGATGCCCCGACACCGGGCAGTTTCCTGGTCGTATAGAGGCTGGCCAGTTCATTGTAGCGGCCGCCCGAGCAGACCGACCCGATCTGCGGCAGGTCCGCCAGGCTCGTTTCCACCACCATGCCCGTATAGTAATCCAGGCCGCGCGTTATGGACGGATCCAGTACCAGGGAATCCGACGCGCCCGCCGCCAGGGCTATCTCGTATACCTCCGCCAGCCGGTCGCGCGCCGCCTGCGCCTCGGGATCGGCAGCCGCGCAGGCATCCCGCAGTTTCGCCAGGGTCGAGGTAAAACCGCTTTCCGGCCTTATGAAGTCGAGCACGGCGCGCGCGGTGTCGTCGCCGATGTCGGCGGCAAGAAGCGCGAGCGTCTCGTCGGCGCCGATCTTTTCCAGCTTGTCCACCGTGCGCAGGACGGCCACCGACTTTTCCGCCACCCCGCGCGCGGCCAGAAAACGGTTGAACAGGCCGCGGTGGTTCACGCGGATGCGCACGGAGCCGGCGTCCAGTGCGCGCATGGCCTGTGCTATGGTCAGGATGATGTCCGCGTCGGCCGCGGCCGAGTCGGTGCCCACGATGTCGAAGTCGCACTGCATGAATTCGCGGTAGCGGCCCCGCTGGGTGTTTTCGCCGCGCCAGACCTTTGCCATGTGGTAGCGGCGGAAGGGAAGGTACAGCGCATCGGCGTGCTCCGCCATGAAACGCGCGAAAGGTACGGTCAGGTCGAATCGCAGGGCCACGTCGCGATCGCCGTGATCCCGGAATTTGTAGACCTGCTTGTCCGTTTCGCCGCCGCCCTTGCCAAGGAGTATTTCGGCGTATTCGAGCGCCGGGGTGTCGATGGGCACGAACCCGAAGGAGCGGAACACGGTTTCCAGCGACCGGACCAGGCCCGCCCGCTGCAGCTCCGCGTCGGGCAGGTAATCCCGGAAGCCCTTCAGTACGCGGGGTTCTATTATTTCGGACATCGTGTTCCTCCATGGTGCTGCGCGGCGTCGAGGGCGCGTAAGGCGCGTAAGGCGCGTGATATTATGGGAAAAGCGTCGGGCCGTGACAATAGCGTGCGCGTCATGAGGCGCATGGGGCGATTGCCACAACCCCCGGTTTCATGGTTGAATGCATAGCCCTCTTTATCCGTCCGGAAACGGCCGGATCTTCCCGCGCCGGAGCGCGCGGGCCTCCAACCTTGGTGTTGGGGGAACGTCCAAAAAGAGAGAGGAACGAATGAGACAATACGAACTCGTAGCCGTCCTGCCCTCGGAAGACGACGTCTTCCGCGCCGGCAAGGAAGCCGTGGTCGCCGAGCTTGCCCGCCAGGGAGCCGTCGACGTCAAGGAAGAGGACATGGGCGATCGCCCCCTCGCGTACCAGATCAAGAAAAAGGATCGCGGACACTACATCCTGTTCCGCATGAACCTCGATCCCCAGAAGATCGTGCCGATCGAGCGCACGTTCAAGCTTACCCCCAACCTTCTCAAGTATTTGTTCGTCAAGGTGGAAGCCTGACCCGAACCGTCGGGTCCTGACGCCAGGAGGCTTGCAGCATGGGAGACCTTTCCGTCGCCGTGATCGTCGGCAGGCTCACCCGCGACGCCGAGCTCAAGTATACGAGCTCCGGCCAGCCGGTGTGTTCGTTCTCGGTAGCCACGAGCTCCCGGGTAAAGAAGCAGGACCAGTGGGTGGACGAATCCAGTTTCTGGGACGTCGATCTCTGGGGCAAGCGCGCCGAATCGATCAACCAGTACCTCACCAAGGGAAAGCTGGTGGCGGTCCAGGGCGACATGCGGCAGGACCGCTGGGAAAAGGACGGCCAGCAGCGCATGAAAGTGCGCATCACCGCGAACGACGTCCAGCTCGTCGGATCGGCTTCCGGCCAGGGAGCCGGCTTCGGCCAGACCCAGGGCGGCGATTCGGGCCGCGCTCCGCAGGCGGCTCCCTACGGCGCCCGCGAATCCGCGCGCCCGGCGCCCGCACGTCCCCAGTCGGCGCCTTCGGCCGGCGCGGACGACTTTCCCGACGATATTCCGTTCTGATAGATCACAAGGAGATACGCCATGTCCGATACCAGAGAGATGACCGACGCCCGCCCCCGGGCCGAAGGAGAGATGGAAGCCAGGCGTGACGGCGAAGGCCGCCGCGATGGCGAGGGCCGCCGTGATGGCGAAGGCCGCGGCGACGAACGCGGCTCCGGTCCCCGCCGGGGCAAGGGCTTCTTCAAGAAGAAGGTCTGCAAGTTCTGCGTGCAGAAGCTCAAGATTGACTACAAAGATGTCGACGTCATGCGCCGTTTCGTGACCGAGCGCGGAAAGATCCTGCCGCGCCGCATCACCGGCACCTGCTCCAAGCATCAGCGCAGCCTCGCGGTCGGCATCAAGCGCGCCCGCGCGCTGGCCTTCCTGCCCTACGTCGCGAAATAGCGGCGCAGGCTCCGTACCGTACCGAATGAAAAGGTCCGCCGCGCCGGGCACTGCAGCGGGGCTTGTCGTCCCGCTGCGCGCAGGAGCGCTGTCGGGCCTGATGTATCTGTCGTACCTGTTCGCCTTCGGGTACCTGGTGCCCGTGCAGTACGCCTTCGCGCGCGGCGGCGCCAGGACCGGCCTTGCCGCTGCGGGCATATCGCTTGCCGTGGTGGCAACCGGCCAGCTGGGGCGCGCGATCAGCATCGGGGCGGATTTCGCGCCGATGCTGGCGATGGGCATGCTGCCGCCCGCGGTGCTGCTCGCAGCGCTGTCGGCGGTAAACCTGATCCGCAGGCCCGCCCGGGCGCAATTGCGCATCCTGGCGGCCACCCTGCTCATCGCGTCCCTTGCGGTTCCGGCCATCTCCGGCATCGCGTCCGACGCGGAGAACACGCGCTGGATCGTACGTGCGGTCACCCGCACGCTTGAAAGCGCCGGAGCGGCTGCCGGAGCAGCATCCGCGGGGGGCATGCAGGCCGCGGAAGTGGAAGCCCTGGCCACGGAGGCCGTGGCTTCCACGCTGCGTGTGGTCACGCGCGGTTTCGGCGCCATCTGCCTGGCCTATCTGGGCGGCAGTTGGTGGCTCGGACGCCTGATCGCCGCGCGCCGCATGCCGGCTGGGCGCGCCCTTGCCGGAACTGCGCAGCCGGCAGTGCCGGCAGCTGTGCAGGAACCCGCGCCCGAATCGGAAGCTGCGGGCCATGAGCCGCTGTCGCGGTTTTCATTGCCCGAGTGGTTTGTCTGGCCCGTGCTTGCCACATGGGCCGCCCTGTTCGCCACCCTGGTACTCAAGGTGGAGGGCCTCGCCGCGGATGCGGCCTGGAACGTCGCGCTCATCGGTGCCGCGTGCTACGCGGCGCAGGGGCTCGCCGTCATATCGTTCTTGTCCACCACGCGATGGAATTTCCCGCGGGCGCTTCGCGCCGGCGTCGCGATGCTGGTCGCCGCGGCACTTGTCGTGCCGGGTCTGGCCACGCTTCTTGCCGTCGTCCTTCCGCTCCTGGGAATTTCCGAAGTCTGGATACCGTTCAGAAGGAACAAAGGAGCACACGCATGAAAGTCATCCTGAATCAGGACGTCCCCAGCCTCGGTGAAGTCGGCGACATCAAGGACGTCGCCCCCGGTTATGCCCGCAACTACCTCTTTCCCCGCGGCATGGCCTTCATCTGCACCGACCGCACCATCGCGCTGTTCGAAAAGCGCAAGGCGGAAATCGAGGCCCTGAAGGTCGGCAAGCGCCAGGCTTCGCTGTCCCTGAAGGAAAAGCTGGAAGCCGAGGAACTCGTCATTTCCATGCCCGCCGGCGCCAACGGCAAGCTCTACGGCGCGGTCACCGGCGCCTCCGTCGCCGACGAACTCCTGAAGAAGGGCATCGAAGTCGACCGCAAGCGCATCGAGGTTCCCGGCCGCTCGATCAAGAGCGTCGGCAACTACAAGGTCCTGGTGCGCCTGTACGAAAAGGAAGAAGCCACCATCCGCCTCGCCATCGCCGGTCACGAGGTAACGACCGAATCCGCCAGCTCCGGCGAGGACAAGCCCCGCCGCGAACGCGTGCGCAGGCAGCGCGTCGAAGAGGCCGAGCCGACCACGCCCGAGGAACAGGCCGCCGCCTTCGAGGCAGCCATAGCCGCCGGTCGCCTGGGCTGATACCCTCCGGGGTCGGGGAGGGATCATGAATCCCGCATTGCTGAAGGACAGGATTCCTCCCCACAACCCTGAAGCCGAGCAGGCCTGCCTCGGGGCCATCCTCATCGATCCCGAGGCGCTCGGCACCGTCGTGCGCTTCCTCAGGCCCGACGACTTCTACGACAACGCCAACGCCGACATCTACCAGAGCCTATTGGCGCTGAACGAAAAAGGCACGAAACCCGACCTCATCACGCTTTCGGAGGAAATGCGACTTTCCGGCACCCTGGATCGCGCTGGCGGGGCGGGCTACATCGCCGGCCTTTCGGCGGTCACGCCGTCATCCGCCAATGTCGAGTATTACGCGCGGATCGTGCAGGAAATGTCGATCCGGCGCAACCTCATCAAATTGTCCGGCGAGATCGTCGCCGGCGCCCACGACGATTCGCAGGAAACCGGCCCCATCCTCGACGCCATCCAGAGCCGCGTCTTCGACATCACTCAGAACCGGAAGACCGCCACCTACCATTCGGTGCGCGAGCTCATACCCGAAACGATGATGATGATCGAAAAGATGAACTCCAGCCCCGACGCCTTTACCGGCATACCCACCGGCATGACCGAGCTAGATTCCATGACCTCGGGCCTGCAAAACTCGGAGTTCATCGTCATCGGCGCGCGGCCCTCGGTCGGAAAAACCGCCCTGGCGCTCACCATGGCATCGCATATCGCCATCGGCTCGCGCACTCCCACCGCGTTTTTCTCGCTGGAAATGTCGGAATCCGCGATCATGCAGCGCATCATCTCGGCCGAAGCCCGCATACCCGGAGAGAAAATCCGCGCCGGCAAGGTCCGCCAATCGGATTTCGAGGATCTGATGGCGGCCGCGGGCAGGATCTACGAAGCGCCGCTGTACATCATCGACATGCCGAACATGAAGCTGCTGGAATTGCGCACCATGGCGCGGCGCCTGGTGCTGGAGCGGCAGGTGAAGGTGATCTTCATCGATTACATCACCCTGATCACGCACGAGAACGCCGAACTGCCGCGCTGGGAGCAGATTTCCGCCATTTCCAGGTCGCTGAAGGCGTTGGCGCGCGAATTGCGCATTCCGATCGTGGCGCTGTCGCAGCTGAAGCGCGAAGCCGAGGGCAAGCAACCCAACCTGGCCGACGTGCGCGAATCGGGTTCCATCGAGCAGGACGCCGACCTCATCATATTCCTGCATCGTGACCGTGAACTGGGAAAAACGCGCGACGAACGTTCCGATCAGGTGGAAACCGAACTGATCGTCGCCAAGCAGCGCAACGGCCCCATCGGCAAGACCACGGTGTGGTTCAAGCCCTCGTTCGCCAAGTTCGTGAACATGGACCGCCGCGAAGGCTATTGAACCGCCTGGGGCGGTCGGTTGCGCTGCGCGGAAGACAGCGGCTGGCACGCCGCCGCGCCCCCTTTACCCTATCTTCCCGAAAAGAACAGCACATCGGAAAAGGTCGACATCAGCATCAGGAGCAGTATCATGCCCGCGCCCACATACTGGAAGCGCGCGATGGTCTTTACCTTCAGCGGCGCGCGCTTCAGGATTTCGGCGATGAACAGCAGGATCTGGCCGCCATCCAGGACCGGCACGGGCAGCAGGTTCATGACGAAAAGGCTGACCGACAGGAACGCCAGGAAGCTCAGCAGCTGCGTGATGCCCGCCGCGCCATCCGTCCTGATGCTCTCCGTGGCGGTCCGTCCCACCATCCAGGTGATGCGCGCGGGCCCCGATACGGCCTTCATCACATTCACCCCGGAAAAGAGCAGTCCGATGCTTTTCAGTGACAGGCCCAGGGTTTTGCCGGTCTCGGCCATTCCCATGCCCAGGGCGGCGGGCAGCGATTCGGCACGTATCGTGCGCCTCTGCAGCGCGAATCCCACGCCCAGGTCGGCATCGCCGCTTTCCTTCCACGTCAGGATGACGTCGCGCCCGAACCTTTCGCCGCCGCGCTCGACCTCGATCCGGACGCGTTCGGGCCGGTCCGAGAGCGCGGCGTAGAGGTCGACGGTGGCGGCGATGGGCGCGCCATCCACGCTGATGATGCGGTCGCCGGGTTCGATGCCGGCGATGCTGGCGGCGCTGCCGGGCGTCACGGTGGCGACCAGCGGATCGGTCCAGGAATAGACGCCGATCAGGCCGGCTCCGGAGGAAGGATCCAGCCGGGGGGTGACGGTGGCGGCAAGGCGGGTGCCTTCGCGCTGCACTTCCAGCGAGAGCGGCGTGTTGGGCGATACGCCGATGGCTTCCTGCAGGGCGGCGTAGTCGGGCATGGGGCGGCCGTTGACCGACAGGATGAAATCGCCCGACTTCAGGCCGGCCAGGTCCGCGGGGTTGTCGCGACCGGACACGCCCGACAGCGCGGGGCGGTCGGATGCCAGGATGATGCGGTTCGGCGATGAGTACACGACGGTGCCCGCCGCCGAGGTGATGACAAAGAGGATGAGGGCAAAGGCCAGGTTGGCCAGTGGCCCCGAGGCGCCTATCAGGATTCGCCTGAGCGGATGCGCCCCGTAGAATGAGCCGGGTTCGGCGGGAATCGTTTCCAGGCGCTTTTCAAGCGCGCTGCGGAAGGATTCCTCGCCCTTCAGGCGACAATAGCCGCCGAGCGGAAAGGCGGATATCCGCCACTCCACGCCGTTTCGCGTGAATCCGGCGAGCCTGGGGCCCCATCCGACCGAGAAGGCCTCCACCTGGACCCCCATCGCGCGGGCGGCGAAAAAATGTCCGAGTTCATGGACCACGATAACCGCTGATAGTCCGAGCAGGCCGAGAAGGATTCCCATCAAGTACGCATCTCCGCGAGCGCCTTTCCGGCGGCTTCGCGCGCCAGGGCGTCCGTTCGCAATATACTGCCCAGATCGGGTTCCGGTGAAATCCAGCCCGCATCGAGGGTTCTGGCCACCAGGTCGGCGATCTGCATGAATCCGATATCGCCGCGTTCGAACGCGGCCACGGCCACTTCGTCGGCGGCGTTGAACGCGATCGTGGCGCCTTCGCCCGAAGCGGCGGCGCGCCGTGCCAGCGCGAGCATGGGATAGCGCGCGGCATCGGGGGCGCGGAAGCCGAGCGTTTTTCCGGCGAGATCCAGCCGGCCGAAGGGGCAGGGCCGTTCTTCGGGCCAGTGCAGGGCTATGTCGATGGGAAGGCGCATGTCGGGTTCGGACAGGTGCGCGTACAGCGCGCCGTCGATCGTGCGCACCAGGGCGTGTACGATGCTCTCGGGATGCACCAGGACTTTTACCCTGGATTCGGGAACGCCGAAGAGACGCACAGCCTCGATCAGTTCCAGGCCCTTGTTGGCCAGGGTGGCGGAATCGATGCTGATCTTGCGGCCCATGTTCCAGGTGGGGTGCTTCGCGGCCTGGTCGGGCGTGACGCCGGCCAGTTCCGATACCGGCATGTCGCGGAACGGCCCGCCCGACGCGGTGATGCACAGTTCGTCGATCGAGGTGCCACCGATCCGGCCGATCAACTGGAAGAGGGCGGCATGTTCGGAATCCACCGGCACGATCTTCGCGCCGGACCGGGCGGCCCGATCCGACAGCAGCGACCAGGCCATGACCACCGATTCCTTGTTCGCCAGCGCCAGGTTCTTGCCGCTTTCCAGGGCGGCCACCGAAGGGGCCAGGCCCGCGGCACCGGCAATGCCGTTCACCACCAGGTCGGCGCCTGAATCGCGGATCATTCGGTCCAGGGCGGAGGCGCCGTCGGGTCGGCCGCTCAGCACGCGGGCCGCGGCGGGCCAGGACGCGCCGGCCTCTGCCAGCCCCGCTTCGCCGCGGTGCGCGGAAAGGCCCACCACCTCGAACCTGCCCGGATCCAGGCTGTTTTCGGCGTGTATGCACTGAAGGGTCTGCCTGCCGATGGAGCCCGTGGCCCCGAGCACGATGACGCGCGTACCCATGCGGCTAGCCGAGAACCTTGAAGGCGCCGGTCGCGTATGCGAACAGGACGAACACCGGTGCGGTGAACAGGAGACTGTCGAAGGAGTCCAGCATGCCGCCCCTGCCCGGCACGATCGTGCCGGAATCCTTAACTCCCGCCGACCGCTTCATCGAGCTTTCCACCAGATCGCCGACGATCACCGAAAGGGCGATCACCAGCGACCAGAGCACCATGCCCGTCGTGTCCGGAAACGATGCGCGGACAAACACGGCCTTGGCGATGAAGGCGCCCGCCAGCGATCCCAGGAAACCGCCCGCGAAGCCGGCGACGCTCTTGTTGGGCGACATCGGCACGATGTTGCGCGTCCTGCCCATCGTCATGCCGAACAGCCAGGCCAGGCTGTCATTGCCGAAGGTCACCAGAAGGAAGCTCAGGATCGCTTCCTTGCCGAGGTCGAATCCGGAACTGATCACGATCAGGAAGGAACCCAGGACGCCCACATACAGGTGAGTAAAGGCGCGCGCCCCGAAATCGCGGAGGATGCGCGGCGCATTCTCCCTGCGCGCGAAGGCCGCGGGGCCGATCATCACCAGGAATGCGGCGGTGGATGAATAGGCGAGGGTTTCCAGCGGCTGGCCGAAGCGCAGCGGTCCGCTCCAGGACATGTTGCGGTCGGCGGTGATGCAGGCCAGGTACACGGAAATGGCCATGAACATCGCGGCGGCGATGGAGGGGCGCGGATCCACCGGCGCGTCGCCCGATCCGGCGAACAGGGATACGCTCTCCTTGGCGGCGAAGGCCAAGATCAGGCACACCAGCGCGGCGAAAACGACATGCCTGCCGAAATCCAGCAGGAACACGGCCGCCACGACGGCGGGAATTCCGAGCCCGAAGAGCGACAGGCGCTGCCACGTGTTGCGGGTCATTTCACGCCTCCGAAACGCCGCTCGCGCGACGCGTAGTCTTCGATCGCGCGCCGCAAGTCTTCGGGGCCGAATTCGGGCCAGTACTTCGGGGAAAAGAAGAGCTCAGAATACGCGGACTGCCATAAAAGGAAGTTGGACAGGCGGAACTCATCGCCCGTACGGATTATCAGGTCGGGATCGGGCAGGGCTGGCTGGTCCAGGAACCCGGCGAGCGCCACTTCGTCCAGGGCTCCGGGGGACACTCCGGCGGCCATCGCCTTCCTCAGGGCGCGGATCACCTCGTCGCGTCCGCCGTAGTTTATGGCCAGATTTACCGTCATCCGGTCATACGAGGCGGTGTCGCGCGCCACCGAACGCAGTTCCGCCACGATTTCCGGGGGAAGCCCCGCGGTATCGCCGGAATGCACCACGCGGATGCGGCGTTCGCGGTAGAAATCCAGTTCGGCGGATAGGTGGGTCCGGATAAGACCCATGAGAAAACCGACTTCCTCGGCGGTGCGCTTCCAGTTTTCGGTGGAGAATGTGTAGAGCGATACCACGCGGACGCCAAGGTCCTCGGCCGCCGCGACGATGCGCTTCGCGGCGTTCAGGCCTTCGCGGTGGCCTTCGGTGCGGGGCAGTCCCCGCGCCTTGGCCCACCTGCCGTTGCCATCCATGATGATGGCGACATGGGCAGGCACGTTGTTGCTAGTCATCTGTCCTCCGCGCCCGGGATGCGGGCGTCAGACTTCCATTATTTCTTTTTCTTTTTCTTCGAGGGTCCTGGCGACCTGGGCGATGTAGGAATCGGTGACCTTCTGCAGGTCGTCTTCTTCCTTCTTTACCTGGTCTTCGGGCACGCCGCCTGCGGCCGACTGCTTTTTCAGGTCTTCGAGACCGTCGCGGCGGATATTGCGGATGGATACGCGCGACTGCTCGGCCATGGCCTTCGCGGTCTTTGCCAGCTCCTTTCGGCGCTGCTCGGTGAGGGGAGGAATGGCGATGCGGATGACCTTTCCGTCGTTGGAAGGATTGAGCCCCAATTCGGACTTGAGGATGGCCTTCTCGATCTCGGAGAACAGCGTGCGGTCCCAGGGCTGCACGACGATAAGGCGCGCTTCCGGCACCGATACGGTGGCCACCTGCGACAGGGGTGTCTTCTGCCCGTAGTAGTCCACCCGGATCTTGTCCAGGAGCGAGGGCGAAGCCCTACCGGTCCGCACCCCGTTGAACTCATCCTTCAGCGCGGCGATCGTCTTTTTCATCCGTTCTTCGCAGGCGGCTTTCACAGATTCCATAGGTGCATCCTCTTGCCATGACGTGGAAATTCCGGCTCCGCACCGCGGCGCGTCGCCGGAATCCTTCATCGCGAGAACGGCAGGTCCGCCGCGGGGCGGCCCCGCCGTTCTCGCCGGAAACGGCCGGCGCGCTTACTGCGCTTCGCCGACGCGCACGTACCAGTAATCGGCCAGGCCCAGGGTGCAGCCGGCTTCCTTGCCGACCGCCGCCATCGCCGCGGCCACGGACATTTTCTCGTCCTTCACGAAGCCCTGGTCCAGCAGGCACACCTCGGACATGAGCTTGCGCAGCTTGCCCTTCAGGATGCCCTGCACCACGTTGGCCGGCTTGGACTTCATCTTTTCGTCGAGTTCCACCTGCTTGGCGAAGATCTCTTCCTGCAGGGCGACCCAGGCGGCATCGGGCTTGCTCTGGTCAAGGAACATCGGGTTGAAGGCCGCGATGTGCAGGGCCACATCGTGCACGAAGGCCTTGACCGCGTCGTTGCCGAAGGCTTCGGGCTTGTCGGACTTCGCCTTCACGATGACGCCCACCTTGCCCTCGCCATGAAGGTAGGAGTGCAGGTACTCGCCCGCGGCCGCCTTCACGTAGAAGGCGCGCTTCAGGGCGATGTTTTCCTTGATGACCGAGGCGATGTCCTTGACCATGACCTCGAGTTCGGCCGCGGGAGCCTCGCCCTTATCCAGCACCAGCGCGGCGAGCTTGCCGCCGAAGGCGATGAAGTCGGTGTTGCGCGCCACGAAGTCGGTCTCGCAGGCGATTTCCACCAGCGCTATGGCGCCGGAGCCCTCGGCGATGAACACGCGGCCTTCGTTGGTGGCGCGGCCCGAGCGCTTTTCGACGCCGGCCAGGCCCCACTCGCGCAGGAGCTTTTCGGCGCCGGCGAAATCGCCGTTCGCCTCGGTGAGGGCTTTCTTGCAGTCCATCATGCCCGCGCCGGTCTTCTCGCGCAGGGCCTTTATGTCGGTTGCCTTGATTTCCATGATGTTCCGGTCCTTATTTGGTCTCGTACAGCTTGTCCTCGTCGACGATCGGCGCGGCTTCGACGGCGGGCGCGGTTTCCTCGGCGACGGGGGCGGCGGTGTAGGTGCTGGGGTCGATCTCGACCTCGTCCTCTTCTTCCTGCTTGGCGTCGGTCTTCACTTCCTCGGTCTCTTCCGCGGGCAGGCTCTCGATGATCTTGAGGCCTTCGGCGGCGCCGGCTTCGACCACCGCGTTGGCGATGATCTGCGTGAAGAGCGAAATGGAGCGGATGGCGTCATCGTTGCCGGGAATCGGGAAGGTAATGCCTTCGGGGTTGCAGTTGGTATCCACCACCGCGACGATGGGGATGCCCAGGCGCTGGGCTTCGGCGACGGCGATGGCTTCCTTGCGGGTGTCGATGACAAAGAGGGCTCCCGGCAGTTCCTTCATTTCCTTGATGCCGCCGAGGTTCTTTTCCAGCTTGGACTTTTCCTTCTGCAGGCTGGCGATTTCCTTCTTGGTCAGGCTTTCGAAGGTGCCGTCCACTTCCATCTTTTCGATCTTCTTGAGGCGCTGGATGGATTTCTTGATGGTGGAAAAGTTGGTGAGCATGCCGCCGAGCCAGCGATTGTTCACGTAAAACTGCTCGCAGCGCTCCGCTTCCTTCTGGATGGCGGTCTGCGCCTGCTTCTTGGTGCCGACGAACAGGACGCTCTTGCCCGATCCGACGATCTTCTGGACCGAGTCGTAGGCTTCCTTGATCGACTGGATGGTCTTCTGCAGATCGATGATGTGGATCCCGTTCCGTTCGGCGAAGATGTATTTCTTCATCCGGGGATCCCAGCGCTTGACCTGGTGTCCGAAGTGGACGCCGGATTCAAGCAGGTTCTTCATGGTGACTACCGCCACGTTTCCTCCCGCGGCCGGGCACATTGCATGCCGGCCTGCCCTCGCTATTTCTCGGCGCCCGTACGAATCCGCGAGCGGACCGGGGTGCCGGAAGATGTGGGAACCCGAAGGTGCCCGGTGGCCACAGGGGCCTACCAGCGATATTTCGCCGCCGTCAGCATGTCATAAAGCTCCCTGATTGGCAAGCCCATGACCCCTGACCAGGACCCGTCTATCCGCGCGATGTGGCAGGCTGCCAGGCCCTGCAGCTTGTACGCGCCGGCCGCGCCCTCCCATTCGCCCGAATCGAGGTAACGCTGAAGTTCGTCTTCGTCAACATCCGAAAAGGTGACGGCGGAATCGGACAGGGCGGTCCAGGTCTGCCCCGAGATACGGTCGACCAGGGCGATGCCGGTGAACACCCGGTGCGTCCTGCCGGCCAGGCGGCGCGTCATGCGCCCGGCGTCCTCGCGGTCTTCGGGCTTGCCGAGCACCTCCCAGTCCTCGACGCCGGCCCGACCCTCGATCCGAAGGGCGACAAGGGTGTCCGCACCGAGCACCAGCGAGCAACCGGGCAGGTCGGCGATGTCCAGCGCATTCGCCTTGGCGGATCCCTCCATCGCCTTCGCGACCGCAAGCCGCACCGTCCGCCGGCCCGGCTCCTCGTGGTCGTACACCGATTCGTCCAGCTCCGGATGGATGGAGACGAACGGGATGCCCAACGATCCGAGAATGTCCTTCCTTCGGGGAGACGACGAGGCGAGCACGATGCAGTCCATGGGGCAGATCAGACACCGCCACGCCCCGCCGGGTCAACGGGCTTGCCTGCAACGGGCGGCGGACAGCGCGCTTGCTTGACTCCGGCCGGCGCGGCGTACTAGTATCGCCAACGCCTCGGTGCGAGCGATTAGCTCAGCTGGATAGAGCGACAGCCTCCGGAGCTGTAGGTCGCGCGTTCGAATCGCGCATCGCTCAAGGGCAGGCCCCGCGTGGATCGCGCAAGCGCATCCTTCACGCGGGGCCTTTTTATCGGTACTCCTCCCAGGCGCGTATCTCGAACCCCCGCTTCCGGTGGTATTCCATCGCGGACGCGAACTGCCGCGCCACCTTGATGTCGGTGATCAGCGGAATGCCGAAATCGATCGCCATGCGCCTGATGTCGTAGTCGTTCCTGAGCTCGCCCTCGCGGTTGTTCTTCGGGATGTTGATGACTAGGTCGAAGGCGCGCGCGCGCAGCATCGTGGCGATGTTCGGTTCGCGGCGTTCGGAGGGCCAGCGCAGCGCGGTCACGGATAGCCCCGCGTCAGCCAGGAATTTCGCCGTGCCCTTGGACGCGTACAGCGGCACCCCCATGGCCTGCAGGCTGCGCGCGCCTTCAAGGAACTCCACCTTGTCGCGCATGGGCCCGGTGGACAGCAGCACGCCCTTTTCGGGAATCCGGTAGCCGACCGACAGGAATGCCTTCAGGAAGGCGTCGTCCAGGTCGGTGCCGATGCAGCCCACCTCGCCGGTGGACGCCATCTCGACCCCCGGCACCGGATCGGCGCCGTGCAGCCGTGAAAAGCTGAACTGCGCCGCCTTTACCCCCACCCAGTCCAGGTCCAGCGCCGAGGCCCCGCTCTTGCGCACCTCGACCCCCAACATGGCCCTGGTCGCCAGCTCGATCATGTTCACCCCTCCTACCTTGGAGCAGAAGGGGAAGCTGCGCGAGGCGCGCACGTTGCATTCGATCACGCTGACGCGGTTGTTGCGCGCCAGGAACTGGATGTTGAAGGGCCCGGTGATCTCCAGGGCCTTGGCGATGCGCGAGGCGGTCTTGCGCACCTTGCGGATCGTTTCGATGTACAGGCGCTGCGCCGGCAACACCACGGTGGCGTCGCCGGAATGCACGCCCGCGTTTTCCACGTGCTCGGTGATGGCGTGGTACAGGATCTCCCCGCGGCGCGCCACCGCGTCGATCTCGATCTCCTTGGTGTCCTCCATGAACTTGGTGATCACCACCGGGTGGTCGGACGACACGTCGGAGGCCATTTTCAGGAAGCGCTCCAGGCTGGCGTCGTCCCAGGCCACGTTCATCGCGGCGCCGGACAGCACATAGCTCGGGCGCACCAGGACCGGATACCCCGCGTCGCGCGCGAAGTCCAGCGCCGACGACAGGTCGGTCAGCTCCTTCCATGCCGGCTGCTCGATGCCGAGCTTGTCCAGCAGGGCCGAAAATTTGTGGCGGTCCTCGGCCATGTCGATGCAGGCCGGGGGCGTGCCGAAGATCAGGGCGCCCGCCTGGTAAAGGGGCAGGGCGAGGTTGTTCGGGATCTGGCCGCCCATGGACAGCAGGAGCCCCTTGGGCCGCTCGCGCTCGTAGATGTCCAGCACGCGCTCAAGGCTCAGTTCCTCGAAGTACAGGCGGTCGCAGACATCGTAGTCGGTGCTGACGGTTTCTGGGTTGCAGTTCACCATGATGCTGCGTTCGCCCGCGGCCTTGGCGGCCTGCACCGCGTTCACGCAGCACCAGTCGAACTCAACCGATGATCCGATCCGGTACGAGCCAGACCCGAGCACCATCACGCCGGTGCCGGAAGCGGGCAGGTCGTCCGTGTCGCCCTGGTAGGTCATGTACAGGTAGTTGGTCGCGGCGGGGTACTCGGCCGCCAGGGTGTCGATCTGCTTGACGCGCGGTTGTATGTCGAGGGCTTCGCGCGCGGCGCGGACTTCCGATTCCGTCCGGCCGGCCAGGACGCCCAGACGGGCGTCGGAAAAGCCCAGCAGCTTGGCTTCGCGCAGCAGGTCCGCGCCGCCGCCTGCCGCCGCCGGGAGCAGCCCCGTACCGAAGGCCCCGACTATCCTGCGCTCGCAGTCCAGGATCCGCTGGATCTTGGACAGGAACCAGCGGTCGATCCGGGTAAGTTCGTGCACGCGATCCAAGGTCCAGCCTTCGGAAAAGGCCTTGTAAATCGCGAAAATGCGCCGGTCGGTCGGGGTTTTCAGGGCTTCCGCCAGCGATTTCGCGCCGGAACCCACGAACGCGTCGTCGGCCGCGAGCCCGGGCGCGCCGGTGCCGGTCATGCGGATGGCCTTCTGCAGGGCTTCCTCGAAGCTGCGCCCGATGGACATCACTTCGCCCACCGACTTCATTTCAGAACCTATGCGCGCGTCCACGTTCTTGAACTTGGACATGTCCCAGCGCGGAATCTTGACCACGCAGTAATCCAGCGCGGGCTCGAAACAGGCCACGGTGCTGCGGGTCATGCGGTTTTCTATCGCGTGCAGGGGTTTGCCCAGCGCGAGCTTGGCCGCGACATAGGCCAGGGGATAACCGGTCGCCTTGGACGCGAGCGCCGAACTTCGCGACAGCCGCGCGTTCACCTCGATGATCCGGTAGTCTTTCGAATTCGGGTCGAGGGCGTACTGGATGTTGCATTCGCCCACCACGCCCACTTCGGACACCACCTGGATGGCGATGCGGCGCAGCATCTGGTACTCGGCGTCATCCAGGGTCTGCGAGGGCGCCACGACGATGCTTTCGCCGGTATGGATGCCCAGCGGGTCGAAGTTTTCCATATTGCAGACGGTGACGCAGTTGCCGAAGGCGTCGCGCACCACCTCGTACTCGATCTCCTTCCAGCCGCCCAGCCATTCCTCCACCAGCACCTGGGGGGCGATGGTGAATGCCTTGGCGCAGCGGGATCTGAGTTCGGCCTCGTCGCGGCAGAGGCCCGACCCGGCGCCGCCGAGGGCGTAGGCCGCCCGCACCATGACCGGGTATCCAACCGCTACGGCGGCGGCCGCCGCCTCTTCCGTCGTCAGCGCCGCCCTGCTGCGTGGCGTGCCGGCGCCGATGCGGGCCAGGAGATTGGCGAACAGTTCGCGGTCCTCGGTCACTTCGATTGCGTCCACGGGCGTGCCGAGCACGCGCACGCCGTGCCTGTCCAGCACGCCCGAGCGGTGCAGCGCGATGCCGCAGTTGAGCGCGGTCTGGCCGCCGAAGGACAGCAGGATGCCGTCGGGCTTTTCCTTTTCGATGACGCGCTCGACGAATTCCGGCGTCACCGGCAGGAGGTAGGTGGCGTCCGCCATGCCCTTGCTGGTCTGTATGGTCGCGATGTTCGGATTGATCAGGATGGTCCGGATGCCTTCTTCCCGGAGCGCCTTGAGCGCCTGGGATCCCGAGTAATCGAATTCGCCCGCCTGTCCGATCTTGAGCCCGCCCGATCCGAGCAGCAGCACGCTCTTCGGCGCGTTCATTTCCGGCCTGCCTTCGCGCTGCCCGCAGAGGGCGTGATCGATGCAAGGAAATCGTCTATCAGGAATTCGGTGTCCGTCGGACCGGGGCAGCCCTCCGGATGGAACTGCACCGCCCGGAACCTCCCGTCGGCCGAGCGGATCCCCTCGACCGTTCCGTCGTTCGCGTTCAGGAACCACGGCTCCCAGCCCGAGGGCAGGCTGCCTTCGCGCACGGCGTACCCGTGATTCTGGCTGGTGATGTAGCAGCGCTGCGTGCCCGCTTCGACACAGGGCTGGTTCTGGCTGCGGTGGCCGTAGGGCAGCTTGTAGGTGTCCGCCCCCGCGGCCAGCGCAAGGAGCTGGTTTCCCAGGCAGATGCCGAAGATGGGCGTGTCGCCGCGCATTCTGCGGCGCAGCGACGCGATGGTACGGCCGCACTCCTTCGGATCGCCGGGGCCGTTCGAAAGAAAGATTCCGTCACAGGCCATGCCCGAAAAGTCGTGATTCCACGGAACCCGGGTTACGCGCGCCCCCTTGGCCAGAAGGATCCGCACGATGTTCGCCTTTACGCCGCAGTCCACCAGCAGCACATGGGGCGCGCCTTCGGCGGCCGGATATTCGACGGGGGAGGGGCAACTGACTTCGGTGACCGGGTCGCGAAGCGCCTCCCACGAGGCCGGCGCCGCGCATCCTTCGGGTACTATGGCGCCCCGCATCACGCCGCGTTCGCGCAGGTGCTTGGTTAGCGCCCGGGTGTCGATGCCCGCGATCCCGGAAACACCCTCCGCGGCCAGCCAGGCGCCCAGCGAGCGGCGGGAGCCGTGGTGGCTCGGCGCCTCGCAGTGCTCGGCCACGACAAGGCCGCGCGCCTGGATGCGGTCGGATTCGAACTGCAACGGAATGCCGAAGCGGTCGCGTTCCATCGCCGGTACGCCGTAGTTGCCGGCGAGCGGATAGGTCGATGCCACGATCTGGCCGCGGAACGAGGGATCGGTCAGGAATTGGGGGTACCCGGCCATACCCGTCGTGAACACGACCTCCCCGAGCGCCTGTCCGGGGGAACCGAACGACGTGCCGGAAAACTTCGTGCCATCCTCGAGAATCAGTGCGCATCGCGTCGCCTGTGGCATGGCGCTTCGCTCCTTGGAAGTGGACTTGCATATATATACTGAAAAACTGCAAATATATGCAATACCCTGTTCCGCATTTTTCCCGGGCCGCCTGCGTTTTCCCTTGTCTACCAATCCGAAAACGCCGATAAATGTAGGGCAAGGGAGCCATCATGATACAAGGCATCGAATCCTACCTGAAAAGCGAACGGTCCAAGCTCGAACGCATTGTCGCCAGGCTGGAAGAGGAGTGCGAAGCCCGTCCCCGCGGCGCGCTGGTCATGAAACGGCGCGGCAACGGCGAATATGCCTACGTCGTGCGCCGCGAGGAGGGCAGGGTGGTAACCCGGTACGTGGGCAAGGCTGGGTCCTGGCAGGCGCGCACGGTCGACGCGAAACTCGGCGAACGCAGGAAATACGAAGAGGAACTGGATCATGCCAGGGCCGAGCTCCGGAAAATAACCAGGATGATGAAGGCAGGCGGAATTTTCTGATTGAAGCCCCGAACGAAATGCGCTACTATGTCACGAGCGCATCGTACAATGCAAGGAAGTCATGAAGGACATCGCAGAGCTTCATCTGACTGAATACGACTCCCGTCCCGAATCCGTCGCCGAGGCGCCCGCCATCGTGAAGCTCCTGGGCGAGCACACGGATGCCGCCGAAGGTCTTGTCCTTGCCGCCGCCCTCTCCTGCCGCATGCGTGTCGCCGTCTCGTTCAGAAAAGATGCGTCCCTCCGCTTTCTGGCAGCCGACTTCGGCGAACGCAAGCGCGCCACGGCCGGCACCCTCAAATACAAACGCGAAGACCGCTGGGCCAACCACGTCAAAGCCATGTACGAAGCCTTCGCGCCCGCTTTCGCGGGGCGCGGCGTCAATGTCACCATTTCCGGCGACATTCCCCTCACCCTGAATCTTGGCGCCTCGGCGGCGCTCGGCCTGGCCTCGGCGCTCGCGTTTTCACGGCTCCTGGGCAGCCCGATGCCGGACGCTGATCTGGCCGCGCTCGCCTGTCGCGCCGAATCCGCGTTTTTCGAGCGAAGCGTGCCGCTGTACAACTACCTGGCCGCCACGGTGCCCAAGTCCGGCAGTCTCGCGCTGGTGGATCTTCGCTCGGGCAAGATGCGCGAAGTGCCGCCTCCCGGCGCCGAGTGGGTATTGGTCCTGACCGATTCACGGGTACCGCGCGCATCGGCCGATGCCGAACTCCGCGACCGCGCGGAGCAATGCCGCAGATGCCTGGCGCAGATACCGGGCCCGGCCGGCCGAAGTCTCCGCGATGTCAAGTTGCAGGAACTGGACGATCTCATGGGAATCCTTCCGGAGAGCATGCGGCGGCGCTGCCTCCATGTCATCGAAGAAATAGCCCGGGTGTCGGAAGCGGAAGAAGCCCTGCACAGGAAGGATGCAGCCGCCTTCGGCCGCATCATGAACAAATCGCATGCTTCGCTCCGCGGCCTGTACGAAGTCTCCTGTCCCGAGGTCGATTGGCTGGTCAAGCGCGCCATGGAAATAGACGGCATGCTCTGTTCCCGCATGACCGGCAAGGGCTTTGGCGGCTGCACCGCCAGTTTCATGAAGCACGAAGCCCTGGCAGAGTACCGCAAGCGCCTCGAAGACTACGAACGCATCTTCGGATTCAAGCCGCACGTCTACGAAACCGAAATATCAGGCGGCATCGCCGCGCTTGGCTTAAAAAACCCATGAAAATACTCGCAACGAACGATGATGGATTCGACGCCGAGGGTCTGGACGCGCTGGTCCGCCGCCTCGAGGCTTGCAGGGCTGCCGACGGTTCGGCCCTGCACGAAGTATGGGTGCTGGCTCCGGACACCGAACGTTCGGGAGTATCGCACGCGATGACCCTGAAGCACCCCTCAAAAATCCGCAAGCTGGCTGACCGGCGCTATACCTGCTCGGGCACCCCCGCGGACTGCGTCATCCTGGCCGAACTCGGCGTACTCGAATTCAAGCCCGATCTCGTGGTATCGGGCATCAACCGAGGTCCCAACCTCGGCACCGACATCGTGTACTCCGGCACCTGCGGCGCAGCCCGACAGGCCGCGTTGGCGGGCGTCCCCGGCATCGCGGTGTCCTGCACCCGCTACGCCCCTCCCATCGAATACGACGCGGTGGCCGATTTCGTGGCCCGCCACCTCCAGGACCTGTACGACGCCTGGCGGCCCGACACCTTCGTCAACGTGAACGGCCCCGCGGGCGGTCCTGATCTGCGCCTCCAGGGGCGCTGGGCCATACCCGGCCGCAACCGCTACCACGACAAGCTCAAATGCTTCGAAGGCGCCGACGGCTACACGTACTGTTTTCTGGCGGAGGGGCGGCACGAGCGGGAGGCTTCGCCCGCTTCGGACCACCTTCTGACCACGCAGGGCTACGCCGCGGTAAGCCTGATCGCCGTGCATCCGGTGTATGCGCACGACCCGGGGCTCAACGGCCTGCCCGCATTCCCCGCGCCGAATGACGCAGGACCGCTTGACGCATAGGCCCCGCTCCATATATAGTGCGCCCTGTCGAGACGCCATCTTAGCTCAGTTGGAAGAGCACGTGACTTGTAATCTCGGGGTCCCCGGTTCGATTCCGGGAGATGGCTCG
>CAYRXK010000001.1:51480-59116 GCA_964428265.1 uncultured Treponemataceae bacterium | reverse complement strand
CTGAACGATGCGAAGAACCAGGGCAAGGCCACCTTCGACGTCGCCTACGCACTGGCCAAGGGCGAAGACGTTGCCAAGGCCGGCTGGGAACTGACCGACGGCAAGTACGTGTGGGTCCCCTACCAGATGGTGACCAAGGAAAACTACACGCAGTTCAAGTGATTCTCCTGCGCTGAAGCTTGCTCTCGGAGCTGGCGGGGTGTATGTGTGGTGTGACACATGCACCCTGTTTTATTTGAAGAAGGGGGAACGGTCGTGGGTTCATCCGAATATATCCTGGAGATGAACGGCATCTCGAAAAGCTTTCCGGGCGTAAAGGCGCTGGATGACGTTACCCTGAAGGTGCGTCCCGGCACCGTGCACGCCCTGATGGGCGAAAACGGCGCCGGCAAATCCACGCTGATGAAGTGCCTGTTCGGCATCTACGTGGCCGATTCGGGCAGCATCCTGCTGGACGGTAAGGAAGTGGCCTTTTCGGGCACCCGACAGGCCCTCGACGCGGGCATTTCCATGATCCACCAGGAACTGCTGCCGATTCCCGATCGGCCCGCGATGGAAAACCTTTTCCTGGGCCGCTTTCCGGTCAGGCGCATCGGGCCGATCGCCTTCGTGGACCACGGCAGGATGCTCGCCGACACCAAAAAGGTGTTCACCCAGCTGGGCATGGACATAGACCCCAAGGCCTGGGCGCGCAACCTTTCGGTGTCCAAGCTGCAATCGCTGGAAATCGCGAAGGCCGTGTCCATGAACTCGCGCGTCATCATCATGGACGAACCGACCTCCTCGCTCACCGAAAACGAGGTGGCGCACCTGTTCCGCATCATCCGCGATCTGAGGGCCAAGGGCGTCGCCATCATCTACATCTCGCATAAAATGGAAGAAATCCTCGCGATCTCCGACGAGGTGTCCATCATGCGCGACGGACGCCATGTCGGAACCTACCCGGCCACGGGCCTGACCATCGAAACGATCATATCCAAAATGGTCGGGCGCGACCTGACGCACCGCTTCCCTCCCCGTTCCAACGTGCCGGGCGAGGTGATCCTGAAGGTGGACGACCTCACGTCCGCCGAATCGAAGTCGTTCCGGCACGTATCGTTCGAACTGCGCCGGGGCGAAATCCTGGGCATCGGCGGCCTGGTGGGCGCCAAGCGCACCGAACTGGTGGAATCGCTGTTCGGGCTGCGCCCCGTCGCCTCGGGCACGGTGCACCTGGACGGCAAGGCCACCCTGATCGGCTCGTCGGCGCAGGCCATAAAACTCAAGCTGGCCCTGCTTACCGAGGAGCGCCGCGCCACCGGCATCGTCCCGATGCTCTCGATCCTGGAGAACACCATCCTGGCAAACCTTCGCAAGTACGTGGGCCGCCTCGGGCTGATCGACGAAAAGCGGGCGCAGGAAGACACGGTGAAAAGCATCGAGGCCCTGCGGGTGAAGACGCCGTCGTGGAGGACGCGGATCAAGGACCTTTCCGGCGGCAACCAGCAGAAAGTGCTGTTCGCGCGCTGGCTGCTTACCGAGCCCGAAATCCTCATCCTGGACGAACCGACGCGCGGCATCGACGTCGGCGCCAAGTACGAGATTTACAGCATCATCGCCGATCTTGCGGCACGGGGAAAGAGCATCATCATGATCTCGTCGGAAATGCCGGAACTGCTGGGCATGTCGGACCGCATCATGGTGATGTGCGAGGGCCGGCTCACCGGCATCCTGGAAGGCGCCACCGCGTCGCAGGAAGAGATCATGCGTCTGGCGACGCAGTTCATGTGAGGAGTGCACGAATCATGGCAGAAACGAAAAACGCGGCCATCGACCCCCGCGACGCCCTTATCGCCCGGCGCAAGGCGATCCAGGATTTCATGCTGCAGTACGCGATTTACATCGTGTTCTTCATCCTGGTGGTGGGAATAACCATAAAGGCGCCCGCCTTCCTGTCCATCCAGAACTTCCGCAACATACTTTCGATGTCGGCCACGCGCATCATCATCGCGATGGGCGTCGGCGGCATCCTGATCACCGGCGGCACGGACCTGTCGGCCGGACGCCAGGTCGGCTTCGCGGCGGTGGTATCCGCGTCGCTCCTGCAATTCATGGGCTACGCGCGGCGCATGTATCCCACGATGGGCGAGTGGCCGATCTGGATACCGATACTGATCGCCGTGGCGGTGTGCACGCTGATAGGCCTGCTAAACGGGTTCATCGTGGCCTACCTGAAGGTGCCGCCCTTCATCGCCACGCTGGGCACCATGGTCGCCGCCTACGGCGCCAACTCCATCTATTTCGACCGGCCCCCCTACGGCGCCCAGCCGATCGGCGGCCTGCGCAAGGACTTCACCACGCTGGGGTCGGGGTTCATCGGGTTCGACTCGACCTACTCGCTGCCCTACATCGTGATCATCGCGCTGGTGATCGCCTTCCTGGTATGGGTCCTGCACAACAAGACCACCTTCGGCAAGAACATTTACGCGATCGGCGGCAACGCCGAGGCGGCGCGCGTGTCCGGCGTGCCGGTGCAGAAGACGCTGCTGAAAGTGTACGCCCTGGCCGGCGCGCTGTACGGTCTGGCCGGCACCCTGGAGGCTGCGCGCACCGGCGGTTCGACCAACAACTACGGCAACGGCTACGAACTGGACGCCATCGCCGCGGCGGTCGTCGGCGGCGTGTCCACCTCGGGCGGCATCGGCACCGTGCCCGGCATGCTCATCGGCGTGCTCATTTTCAGCATCATCAACTACGGGCTCACGTTCATCAACATGAACCCGTACTGGCAGCAGATCATCAAGGGCGCGATCATCATCGCGGCGGTGGCGGTGGATATCCGCAAGTACCTGTCCAAGAGGTAGGCGGCGGGTCGAGGGGGTTGGCCGGGCCGCGCGCCCCGCCTCCCCTATATACGAACGCGTCGCTGTGATACGCTGGGTTACCGTGGAAACTACCTATGATGTCGTGATCATCGGGTCGGGGCCCGCGGGACTCGGCGCGGCTTTCGAACTGCTCTCGCGCAAGCCTTCGTGGCGCGTCCTCATGCTGGACAAGAACGAATTCTCGTCCGGGGGCCTTCGCAACGATTGCAAGATGAACTTCTCCTGGCCCATCGGGTTCCCCGAGGACTGCTGGGACAAGGAAACCGCCGGCGCCTACCTGGCGCGGGTGGAACGATTCCTGGAACCGAACATCCTGGAAAAGCGCAACCTGGACCGCTACTCCAAGCGGGCGGAGAAGATCGGCGTTTCGCTGCTGTCGATCCGCCAGGCCCATCTGGGCACCGACGGCGGCCTCGAACTCATAAAGAAACTGGTCGCGCGGCTCCAGGCCCTGGGCGCCGAGATTTCGCTGGGCGAAAAAATGACGAATCTTGATGCGGAGCGCAAGCGCATCGTCACCGACAAGCGCGAGGTGGCGTACCGCACCCTGATCCTCGCGCCGGGCAGGGGCGGCTTTTCGTTCCTGCAGTCGATGATGCACAAGGCGGGCGTCGCCTACCGCGACAACGTGGTCGATATCGGCGTGCGCGTCGAAACGCGCGAAGAACGCTACCCGATCGTGCAGGATTACTACGACCCGAAATTCCTGTTTCCCAAGAAAACCCGCACCTTCTGCACCAATTCGCGCGCGGCGCACGTCGTGCAGGAGCGCTACGGCGACGAGGAGTCAGGCTACTGGTACTCGGTGAACGGCCACGCCTGGTCGTCGTCGCGGCCGGCCAACGGCCTGGCGAATTTCGCGCTGCTGAAAACGGTGACGCTGACCGCGCCCCTTGCATCCGGCCAGGCATACGCGCGCATGCTCGGAATCCAGGCATCGCTGCTGGGCGGCGGCAGGCCGATCATGCAGCGGGTGGGCGACTTCAAGCTGGGAAAGCGTTCCTTCGCCGAATCGTTCTCGGGTGACCTGTACGATTTCGAGCCGACGCTGGCCTCCTGCACGCCCGGCGACATCGGGCTCTCGGCGCCCGCCAAGGTGCTGCGCGCGCTGTGGAACGGCCTCTCGCTGCTGGATTCCATCGTGCCCGGAGTCCTGCACCCAAGCACCATCCTCTACTACCCCGAGATCAAGCTGTACGCGAACCGGCCGGTTTTCGCCGACCGGCACTTCCGCGCGGGCTCCGGCCTGTACCTGATCGGCGACGGCGCGGGCACTTCGCGCGGCATCACCGCGGCCTGGGCTTCGGGCCTGCGCGCGGCGGACGGCATCATCGCCGAAACCGGCAGGCACTGATGCACGCCGATCGCGCGGTCCTGGTAAAACGCGCCTCCTGGATCTCGCTGGCGGGCAATTCCGCTCTCGCGGTCGCCAAACTGGCCGCGGGCGCGCTGACGGGAAGCCTGGCGGTGCTGTCCGACGGTGCCGATTCGGCCACCGACGTGCTGGTATCGATCATGACCCTGGCGGCGGGAAGGGTCGCCGCGAAACCGGGCGACCGCGAGCATCCCTACGGGCACGGCCGCGCCGAGACCATGGCCACCACGATCATCGCCTTCGTCGTGTTTTTCGCCGGTTCGCAGCTGTTTGTCAGCGCGGCCGAATCGCTGCTGCATCCGGATCCGCCCGCGATGCCCGGGCTGCTGGCGGTCTGGGTCACGGTAGCTTCGATCCTGGGCAAGCTGGCGCTGGCCTGGAGCCAGTTCCACTTCGGAAAGATCGCCGGTTCCTCAATGTTGAGGGCCAACGGCAAGAACATGTCCGGCGACGTGATCACGTCGGCGGCGGTGCTGGTCGGGCTGTCGCTCGGCCATATTCTGGGGCTTCCGATCCTCGACCGCGTGATGGCCCTGCTCGTGTCGCTGTGGGTCATGCGCAACGCCGTGATGATTTTCAGGGACGCGAACACCGAACTGATGGACGGAACCTCCGACCACGGCCCCTACGACACGCTCTTCCGCGCGGTGGCGGCGGTGCCCGAGGCGGGAAACCCGCATCGCGTGCGCATTCGCCGGCTGGGGTCGGCGCTGATCGCCGATCTGGATATCGAGGTGCCGCCAAAGATGACGGTGGCCGACGCGCACGCCATCGCGATGCGCGTGGAGCGGTCCATAAAGGATACCATGCCCGAGATGTACGACGTGCTGGTGCATGTCGAGCCGCAGGGCAACATCGAGGACGAGCGGCACGGCCTGATGCGCAGCCGCTGCGATGAATGCGGATCTCCGGAGGGCCCGGCGGTGTTCGGTGCGGCGCATTCAGGCGCGGCGCCTACGGCGGACGACGAAACAAAACCTCGGCATCCTGTTTCGTAACGTCGGTTACCGCTGCCTGGCCGCCCCCTCGATATCATCGACCATGAAGCACAGGGAGGAAGAAGGGATGAGCGACACGACGATCGATCCGGCCAAGCAGGAAAAGCTCAAGGCCATTATCGGCAGGCTGCACGACGGCGCGCCGGTGAAGGACGTGAAACGCGATTTCGCGCGACTGATCGACGGTGTCAGCGCGGCCGAGGTCGCCACGATGGAGCAGGCGCTGATCGACGCCGGCATGCCGGTCGAGGAAGTGCAGCGGCTCTGCGAGGTGCACGTGCAGGTGTTCCAGGGCGAACTGTCCAAGGGCGAGCGCCAGGAGCGCATGCCCGGCCATCCCATCCATACGATGAACGCGGAAAACCGCGAGGCGAAGGCGCGCATTTCGCGCGTGCTGTCGCTGTCGCTGGCCTGGCGCCTGGGCGCCGACAAGGCCCGCGACACCGCGGCGGCCTTCGAGGACCTGTCGCGCATCACGGTGCACTATACCCGCAAGGAAAACCAGCTTTTCCCGTATCTGGAGCGGCAGGGATTCACCGGACCGTCGCGCGTGATGTGGGGCAAGCACGACGAGATCCGCGCCATGATCGGGCAGGCGCGGTCGGCGCTGCAGGAGGGACCCGCGGCATTCAGGCGCGTTATGCGGCCTCTGGCGGGCAAGATGAAGCGCATGATGTTCATGGAGGAGCGCATCCTGATGCCCGAGTCGGTGCGCAGGCTTTCGGACCGCGATTGGGCAGAGATCCGCAAGGGCGAGGACGCGATCGGCTTCGCCTGGGTGCAGCCGTCGTCGGTGTACGACGCGGGCCTGGTGCTTTCGGGCGCGGTGGGCGCAGGCGGCGCGGCGGGTACGGGCGGAACCGGCACGGCCGCGCGCGTTCCGACGCTCTCGGAGCTGATCGCGAACGCGAAGCCCATCGCCGATCCTGCGGCGGGTACGGGCGGCGCGGCGGGTACGGACTCGGGCGGCTCCGGCGAAACCGTGACGAAGGGCCTCCTGCAGATGGCCGAGGGCAGGATCGATCTGGGGCTTCTCAACATCGCGCTCAACCGCATGCCGGCGGACATTTCGGTGGTGGACGAGAACGACCGCGTGCTGTACTACTCGGACAATCCGCACCGGATTTTTCCGCGCAGCCCCGCCGCCATCGGCCGCACCGTGCAGAACTGCCACCCCCAGAAATCGGTGGATACGGTGAACCGCATCCTGGACGCCTTCAAGAAAAAGGAAAAGGACCGCGCCCGCTTCTGGATCCAGATGGGCGGACGCTTCATACTCATCGAGTATTACGCGTTGTACGATTCGACGGGCGCGTACCGAGGCACGCTGGAAGTGAGCCAGGACGCGACCGAGATCCGCGCGCTGGAAGGCCAGCGGAGGCTGCTCGACTGGGAATGAGGCGCCGGACGCGCGGCCCGTCAGGCGATCCGATTGGCGGGGAGGAAAGAAAGGGTCGTCGAGAGAAGGCGGTGGAATGAATCCTCCCTGGCGTCCGGTTCCAGCATGACGGTGGCTTCGGCTCCGACGAGGGTGGCGAGGCGTCCGGAAAGGGTGGTGCGGACGGTGAGCAGGACCGCGGGCGCCCCGCGCGAAGGGCATGGGCTTGCGTGTCTCGCATCGCGCAGGGAACGCAGGTAGTCGATCGCGGGCAGGAATCCCTGGCCGGCGGTCAATTCCAGGGGGCCGATTTCGTCGATGACGACGAGATCGGCCCCTTCGTTCATTCCGGCGCGCACCACACCGAGCGCCCACGCTATCGCAGCGGCCGAGAAGCCGAATCCGCCGCCGCCGGGAGGCCAGAAGGGACCGCCCAGGTCGCACCCGCGGCTGGCGAGCAATTTTCCGGTTCCGTCCGTGATATCCCTGACGCTGATTTCGAGCGGTACGCCCGTATCGTCGCGTATGCCCGGGCACAGGACTCCCGCAGCGCGGAAGCCGCGCGCGGCGAGCTCTTCCGCGAGCCTTCCGCAGGCCGTGGTCTTGCCCGCCCCCCGATCTCCCGAAAGAACGATGACGGGTGCCGATGCGGACGTATTCATCTCCGATTCTTCCGTGGCGCGGACAGGCGCCGGACGCGCGGCCCGTCGCGCGCGGGTTCGATGGACACGCGTTCGGCGCGGCGGACCGCGCGGCGCGCGAAGCGCGCCAGATCGAGGATCCCGGCGCCCGCCACCTCGTCCAGCGGGTAGCGCAGGTCGAGCACGGTGGATTCGCCCTCGGCGAGCGCGCGGGACAGGGCGCCGTTGAATCGGATCAGGTCGGTCGCCGCGTCCGCCGCGGCGCCGGCGACCGCATCGCCCAACGCGATGCGCGATCCGTCATGCAGCGCGGATCGGACGAAGGCTATCTGGAGATCCTCGATGCCGCGATGCGTCGATGGTTCCGCGGCAGCAGGATC
>CAYRXK010000001.1:50133-51380 GCA_964428265.1 uncultured Treponemataceae bacterium | reverse complement strand
AAGGCCTCCGGATCGATGTCGCGGTTCACGCGCGCGAGCACCGCAGGATGCGCGCTCTGCAGGCCGATCTGCAGGTTCGCCCCCAGCCGCGCGAAAGCCCGCGCCTGCGCCCGGTCCAGCAGCTCCGCGCGCGCCTCGAAATGCCACTCGTGATGCGGCGCGCGTTGTGCGATCAGATCGAGCAACGCAAGGGTGCGGTCCCGGTCCAGGTTGAATGTCGGATCGAGCACGAATACGCGCCTCGGGGAAATCGCGGCGAAGCGGGCGAGCTCGGCCTCGATGCGCGCGCGCGGCAGGCGCCGCACCGCCCGGGACCCGCGGCCCTCGTAGCAGTAGGCGCAGGAGAAGGGGCATCCGCGCACGATTTCCCAGGTCAGCGAATCGCATGACGCGGGGTCGAGGGTGCCGTCGAGCCAGGGGGACGGCAGCGCCGCCGCATCCGGGACGCGGCAGCGGATTTCGCGCCGCGCGGGCAATGCCGCGGGCGCGGGCGCTGACGCAGGCGCAGGCGCTGACGCGGGCGCGGGCGCGGGCGAAGGACTGCCGCCCTCAATCGCTGGGATCGGCCTGACAACAGGCTGTACATCTGGTTGTACGCCCGCCTGTACAAACCCTTGTACATGTGGTTGTACATGTGGTTGTACATCTGCCCGTACCGCCACCGGTACATCTGTATGTACCGGCGATTGCAGGGTCGGGCCCAGCATCCAGGGGGTCGTGTCGTGGCGTGTCGTTTTGTGTGGCGCCATCGCGACCGGCGCCTCCACCTCGACCCCCGAAAGAGCGGATAGCCGGCCGGCAAGCCATTCGGGCACCGCGGCCTCGGCTTCGCCGATGAATATTGCATCGAAAATGGCATCGAACGATGATACCAGGGCCGCGGCTTCCGGCCCTCCCGCAAACATGAGGAGCTCGGGATGGCGCGCGCGCAGGTCCGCCGCGACACGCTGCAGCTTCAGTCGGTTCCAGCTGTAGAGGGAAAATCCGATCGCCGCGCGCCCCGGCGGTGCCGAATGCTCCGGCGGTGCCAGAAGGTCGGCGATCGCTCGGGAATCGGCGGCGGGATCCAGGTCCAGAACCTCGACACGAACCCTGCCAGAGAGCCCGGGATGCGCCTTGATGGCCGACGCGACGCAGGCTGCCCCGAGCGGTACGGCGTACTCGTCCGCATGCGCGCGCAGGGATACCAGGGTGACGGGGACGGGCGCGGGCGTTGCTTCCACGCGGGCACTATAGCATGGCGCGCC
>CAYRXK010000001.1:41282-50033 GCA_964428265.1 uncultured Treponemataceae bacterium | reverse complement strand
CTCGCCTGCATGTTCGCCGCCTTCGCCGCGATCGGGGCCTACATCGCCATACCCCTGCCGCCAAGCCCGGTGCCCATCGTGCTGGCCAACATGTTCTCCCTGCTCGGCGCCCTGGTGCTGGGGCCGAGATGGGGAGCCCTCTCGGTGGCTATCTACCTGGCCCTCGGTGCTATCGGCCTGCCGGTGTTCTCGGGCGGTTCGGGCGGCCTCGCGAAATTCGCAGGCCCCACCGGCGGCTACCTGGTCGGCTATCTTGCCGGGGCTTTCGCCGCCGGGGGGGTGTCGAGGTTGGCGCAGGGCCGCGCCCTGCCCCGCGCGGCGCGGTTCGCGGTCGACGCGGCAGCCTTCGCCGCCGGCATGGGCCTCGTGTACCTGGCCGGCGTTCCGCGGCTGAAGATGGTGCTCGGCTCGGGCTGGGAACGCGCCATCGCGGCGGGCTTGCTGCCCTTCCTTTTCGGCGACGCGGTGAAAGCCGTGGTAGCCGCCCTCCTGGCACCCCTGCTGCGCAACGCCATCTCCGAAATAGAAGGCAGGGGCGCCGATGTCTGAGCTTCTGCGCGCCCAAGCGCTGGTCCACCGCTTTCCCGACGGTCACGAAGGCCTGATGCGGGTGGACTTCAGGCTGGACGACGGCGAATTTCTCGTACTTGCCGGGCGCAACGGTTCGGGCAAGACCCTGCTCATGCGGCATTTCCTCGGTTTCGCGACCCCCAGCGCCGGACGAGCCCTCTTCCGCGGCCGCGACGTCGCCCGCTGCGCCGACCAGGCGCGCCGCGCCATCGGCTATGTCTTCCAGGACACCGACGCGCAGATCCTCGGGCAGACGGTCAGGCAGGACCTGGCCTTCGGCCCCTCGAACCTGCGCCTTCCGCGCGAAGAAATCGACACCCGCGTTCGGGACGCCCTGACCGCGGCGCGCCTTTCGGGCCTCGAAACGCGCCGGCCCGAAAGCCTTTCGGGCGGCGAAAAGCGACGGCTGGCCATCGCGGGCATCCTGGCGATGAAGAGCGAGTGCATCATCCTAGACGAGCCCTTCGCCAACCTCGACCTGGATTCCATCATGGACCTCCTGGCCCTGCTGGCCGACCTGAAGCGCGCCGGCACCACCCTGCTCGTGCTGACCCACGAGCTGGAAAAGGTGATCCATCTCGCCGACCGGCTGGTGATCATGGATCGAGGGGCGATCGCGTACGACGGCACGCCGCAGGACCCGGATCCCGCGCTGTACCGGCCGCACGGGTTGGTGAATCCGCACGCGCCGCCGCCCTGGGCCGATACCGCGGTCGCCACGGGCGCCATGGGCGTCGCCGGCGCCGGCAGCCGCGCATGAACCCCTTCTCCTACCAGCATGCAGGAGGCGCCCTGTCGAGGCTGACGGCCACTTCGAAAACGTTCGCGCTGGCCCTGCTCTCGGTGGCCGCGATGCGCGCCCCGGCTGGCGCGGCGATCCTTCTGGCCTTCGCGGGACTGGCCGGCGCCCGCTTTTCCGCAGGCGCCCTGCGCGGAGCCCGAGGAGTCCTGCTGCTGGCCATCGGCGCGGCGTTGGCGCGGGGGCTCCTGCCCGACCTGGGCGCCGCAACCGCGGTTGAAGCAACAGCCGCGGCTGCCGCGCCCGGAGTGTTCCGCCTATTCGATCCTGCTACGTTGGGCGATTCGCTGGCCTACGCCATCCGCCTGCTCGCCGTGTATTTTCTCGGGTGCGCCTATTATGCGGGCACCCTGCCCTGGCAGCTGGGCGATGCGGCCACAAGGCTCGCGCGGCGGGCGCTGCGCTTCATGCGCGCCGCCGCAGGGAAAGCGCAGCCTGCCCGGCCGGCGCCGGACCCGGGCATCTACCTCGGCCTGACGCTGGCCTTCCTGCCGCGCGCCTTCGAACGCTACCGCCGCACGCGCGAAGCGGCCGCCCTTCGCGGCTACGGCATGGCGGACCGCAGGCCGGGCCCGCTGGTGGCCGTCCTGGCCAGGTTCGCGTACGCATCCGTGCGCGACGCGCTGCTGACCTCGCGGGCGATGGAACTGCGGTGCTACGATCCCGCGCGGACCATCGCGCCCTCTCCCTGGTGCGCGGCCGACTACATCCTCGTGGCGCTCGCGACCCTGGTCGCGGCACTGACGGCACTATCGGCCCGGTCTGCGCTGTTCTAGGACAAATCCGGCGCAGGCCGGCGGCTGGCATCACTCCCGCCGGCCGCAACCCCTACCTTCCGTGGCACTTCTTGTACTTCAGACCGCTTCCGCAGGGACAGGGATCATTCCTGCCCACTTTCGGCACGGATGGAATCACGAAGGGTTCGCTCGGCAAGGGACGCAGCTTCGGCCGCTCGTGCGTTTCGAACAACTCGTGCGGAGTGAACCCGTTGTTGATGTACAACCTGGTGTTGTTGCCGGTTTCCATGACCAGCCGGGCGAATTCCTTGAACTCATCAAGACTGGAAAACTGGTAGTCCGCCGAGGAGAAATACTTCAGCACCTCGGTCGGGCTTTCCCCCGATTGCGTCATCTCGTGCAGGTCGATCAGGTCGCCGTCGACACCCTCGATCCCTTCGCCCCTGGGGCTTAGCTTGTGGTCCAGGATATAGGCTCTCAGGTCGGCGTAGGGTTTCTCGGGCTCTCGGTAGCGGCCTTCCGAAAATTTCAGGAACTCTTCCCTGTCGGGCAGGTAGCGCGGCTTGCCCTGTTGGCGAGCCCGCAGCGCGGCGACATTTTCTTCGTAATCGCTGAATCCGGGCTGGAATTCCGGCGCCGTGATCAGGTCGCCCTTGATCGAATACTCGACATCATCGGTCCTTGCCAGGCGTTTAAGCGCCAGCAGCGCTTCTTCAGCATCGGTTCCGGCCGCTTCGTAGCGGTTGAATACCGTCACGAATTCCCCGACGCTGATGGCGCCGTACAGGAAAACCGACGCCGACGCGTACCGCGCCAGCAGTTCCTTGCGTTCCCTACCGATCCGGATAGCCGTGCTTGCCATGTGCGCCCCCGCGATGATGCGGCCGAAACCGAGGATCCTTTACCGGATTGTACCGCGGGGTCCGTTGCGGCGAAAGGTCGAGGTTCGCGCGGTCCGGCTCGACCCGCGAGGTATCGAGGTGTATCCTTGCCACCATGCTCACCGAACGAGACTTGAAGCTCCTGAATGAAGCGGTGGCCGCCGCCCGGCGGTCGCGCGCCGAGGGCATGCACCCCTTCGGCGCCATCCTTGCAAACGCCGACGGGCAGATCCTCCTCGAAGCGCACAACTCGGTGCCCGCCCGGGGCGACGTGACCGGCCACGCCGAAACCAACCTGGTGCGCGAAGCTTCCACAAGCTTTGACACAGCTACCTTGGCCCGCTGCACCCTCTACTCCAGCGCCGAACCCTGCGCCATGTGCGCGGGCGCCCTCTACTGGTCGGGCATCGGCAGGCTTGTCTACGCCCTCTCCGAGCACGAACTCCTGGACCTCACCGGCGATGACCCCGAAAACCCCACCATGTCCCTGTCCTGCCGCGAAGTCCTTGCCCGCGGGCAGCGGAAGATCGATGTCGAGGGTCCGGTGGCCGTGCCCGGCGCGCGCGACGTGCACGCGGGATTCTGGAAATCGCGGGAGTGATCTTCGGCAGCCGGTCAGGGCAGCAGGAAAGTCCAGTCGTCGGTCGCGAAACGCGAGGCGGCCAGCGCCTCGCCCTCGGCACGTTCGTCGGGCGACAGGGTGTCCAGGGTGACCAGGCACCATTCGCCCAGGGTTTTCACGAACTGGTCTATGATGGCCTGGCGGGGCAGCTCGGTCTGGATGCGCAGGGGGCCGACGCGCTTGCCGGCGGAAGTCACGCCCTTGTCGGACAGCTTTTCCTTGCCGATGCGCAGGACGGCCAGCATGCGCTGCGTGTTCATGTCGTAGGCCATGGTGGTGTGGTGCAGGACGCCCGCGCCGCGCCGGGCCTGCGCCGCGCCGCCGATCTTGCCGCCCGAGGACACGATATCGTTGATCGGCTGGTACCAGGCCTCGACATCTAGGCATCGGAGCGCCTCGACCACCCAGGCGTCGAAAAACCGGTAGGACTGCAGGATTTCCAGGTCGGCCACCATGTCGGCCGGGGCGTACACCGAATAGGTGATGGCGCCCTCGGGTTCTATGAACATGGCGCCGCCGCCGGTGATGCGCCGCACCAGGTCGACGTTTTCACGCTCGGCGGCTTCGAGGTCCACCTCGTTGCGCACCGACTGGAATCGGCCCAGGACCACGCAGGAACGGTCCCAGCCCCAGAAGCGGATGGTCGGGTTGCGGATGCCTGAACCGACGCGGTCGGTCAGGATTTCTTCCAGCGATTGGTTCAGGGCCGGCGACATGGGGGTGGGCGGGATCACGTTCCAGCGGTAGCGCGCCCAGCGTTCCTTCCAGCCTTCGGGCATGGGGGCGGTGCGGGGGTCGAGGGTGGCCGTCGTCGGGTCGAGGGCCGCGGGGCTCGCGATGCGGTCGCTCATCGGGCGGCCTCCTCTCCCAGTTCGAGGGCGCGGCCCACGGCGATGGCCACCGCTTCCGGCGAGCAGCCGATCCATTGCGTGCCCTCGGGCAGGGCCGCGGCAATGCGCGCCGCCACTTCGGGCTCGGAAAGCGAGGCGGGCGCGCCTTCGAGCGAGGGCGCGATGACCGCGAACGCTTCGTCGGGGTAAAGGAAAAAATCGCCCGTTACCTCGACACAGGAAAAATGCCCGTGCAAGACCAGGAAATCCACTTTGACGAGCTTGCCGCCCGGTGTCTTGTATTCGCCGTGGTACATGGGCGGAAGATAGCACCCCCTGCGCGGGTACGCAAGTGACAAAAGCCAAGGATTTGTCGAGAATGCACCCAGACCCGCGGGCAGGCGGGCGTACAGGCGCGCGGGCGAAGCTTACTTCGTATCCAGGGCGCGCAGGCCTTCCCAGGGTTCGCAGGGGTCGGGCGACCAGACTTCGCAGGGCGCGTCCCGGCCGGACACTTTCAGGAGGCCGAGCCTGCGGAAACCGTCGGCGGTCGCGAGGCTTGCGGCGGCGATGGTGTCGCCCGAGACAAGCAGGAAGGTGCCGAGCGCCTTGTTGGCGCCCTCGAGCCGGGACGCGAGATTCACCGCGTCGCCCAGGGCGGTGTAGGCGAACCTGAACGGCGAACCCATGTTGCCGACCACGGCGTCGCCCGAGTGCACGCCGATGCGGGTGGCCGGGGCGCTGCCCGCCAGGGCCTCAAGCTCGCCCCGCGCGGCTGACAGGGCCTGCCGGATACCGGACGCCGCGGCCAGGGCACGGCGGGCATGGTCGGCCTGGTCCAGGGGCGCGTTCCAGAACGCGACCACGGCGTCGCCGATGTACTTGTCGATGGTGCCGCCCGAGTCCAGGATCACCGCGGTGACGATGCCCAGGTAGCGGTTCATGAAGGCGGTGAGCCGCTCGGGGTCGAGGCGTTCGGACAAGGCGGTGAAGCCCTGCACGTCGGTGAAAAGGACGCTGATGGGGCGCCGCTCGCCGCCGAGCCGCAGGTCGCCGGGTTCGCGCAGGAGGCGGTCGATCACGTCGTGCGAAAGGTACTGGCCGAAGGCCTTGCGCAGCCAGGCGCGCTGGCGGCCTTCGGCTTCGTAGGCCAGGGCGAGCCCGGAGAGCGCGCTGGCCAGGGCGGCGGCCACGGGAGCCGCCACGGGCAGGAGGATGCCGGCCGGGTACAGGGCCATGGCCGCCGCCGGCGCGATGGCCACCGAAGCGGCGATGCCGGCGGCCTGGCGCAGGGGATGCGCGCGGGCCAGCAGGACGGCGGCGGCGGCAGCCGCGGTTGCCAGGCAGCCGAGAATGACCGCGGCGAGGCCGGGCTCGCGCAGGAAATCTCCGGTGATGAGGTTGTCCGCGAAGGTGGCGTGCACTTCGGCGCCCGGCATGGAGGGGTCCACCGGACTGGGGATCCGGTCCATCAGGCCGGGCGCGCTCAATCCGACGAACAGGATCATGCCGGAAAAACCGTCGCGCGAAGGCGCGGAAAGGCCGGCCGGGTAGGCCGGCGGAGTCGGTACCGGGACCGTGCCGCCCTGCCCTTCGGCCAAGGCCGCGGCGAGGATGGAAGCGGCGCTCCAGGCGGTGAACGAGGGGCTCGGGCCCCGGTATCGCAGGACCCGGCGCGCGGATTCCGCATCCGAGCCGGTCGTCGGAGCGATGCCCGCGATGCGGGCGGCGGCCAGCCCGAGCGAGTCCCGGGCCAGGTATCGCCTGAGGACTCCATCCGGATCGGGCCCGGCGCGGACCGATCCGAAGGGGATGCCGGAGCCGGCGTAGATAGAGCCGGTGCGATCGTTGCCCGCCAGCAGGGCCCGGCCGTGGGCGCGCAGGGCCGCCAGGAATCGCTGGTCGTCGGCGGCCCCGTAGGGCGATGCTTCGGTAAAGAGGATGTCGAAGGCGAGCGCGTCTGCCCGGCCGCAGAAGTCGGCGATGATGCCGTAGGTTTCGCGCGGCCAGGGCCAGGAAAGACCCAGCGCGGACTCCGCCCAGTCCAGGCTGGCCTGGTCCACGTAGACGAGGCCGACCCGGCCGCGCGGCGGTATGGCATCGGCGCGGCGTACCTGCAGGCGCGCTTCCATGTCGTGGAATGGGCGGTCCAGTGCGGCGGCCAGGCCGCTCAGGATGAGCGGCAACGCGATCGCAAGACCTGCCAGCACGGGAAGCGTCCCACGGATGAGGACGCGGCCGCGGCTATTCCCACGACTGCGGCTGCTGCCGGGTGCGGGGACAGCGGCGCTTTTATTCTGGCGTGCGTTCATCGGAAGTACGTCCGGGCGATATCGTAGCGTTCGTGGCGGGTTTTCGCCAGCGAACCCCAGGGGGCGGCGGCGACCTGTACCGGAGCGTGCGGGTCGTTCCGGTACGCAAGCCAGGATGGTTCGAGGGTGAGCCAGCCTTCGCCGCGGAAATCGTCACCCTGGTCTCGCCCGAGAGAGGCGCGGAGAGCGGGGTGCGGAAGGGAGGGGAGCGAGCCTTCGGCCATGCCGCGATGCAGGGCTTCGAGGCGGAAGGATGGTTCGGGGTGGGTGGCGGCGAAGCCCGGTTCCCCGGGGTTCATGCGGTCGCGCATGCGGGAAAGGACGCGCAGGAGGGCGCGCGGGTCGTAGCCCGCCGAAGCCAGGATTTCCAGGGCGGCGCGGTCAGCCTCGAATTCGTAGGCTTGGGAGTACCCGGAAATGAGGAGTGCGGTGATGTTGTCGGCCAGTTCGCGGCCGAAGATTTCGGTGAATTCGGCCATGCCCGGGCCTGCTGCCCGGCCCGAAGCCAGGATGAGGGTGGCGGCCAGGTTCATGACGCGGGATCCCTGGATGGCGTCCATGCCGTGCCTGAGGCTTGCGTGCGCGATTTCATGGGCGAGTACGGCGGCGAGCTCGTCTTCGTCGTCGGTGAGCCTGAGGAGGCCGTAGGTGACCAGGATGTGGCCGCCCGGGGTGGAGAAGGCGTTGGTTTCGTCGGAGGAGAGCGAAAGGAAGCGGTACCCCGCGAAGAGTTCGGGCCGCGGCGAGTGCAGGGCCAGGCCCTGCCCGAGGAGGTTGAGGTAGCGGTCCAGGGGTTCCTGTCCGCCTGCCGGATAGCGGGACAGGATGTTCGCCGCCACGGTGCGGCCTATGCGGTATTCCTGTTCGGGGGTAGGCCCCCGCGCGATCCGCGCGGCCGCGTGCGCCGCCGCCGCCATGATCACGGCTTCGCGCCGCCCCATCGCGAAGGCGCCCGCGGGCGCGTCGCCTGCCGGCGACGCGCGGGCCCCGTACATGCTCGTGCACGACGCAAGCGCCACGGCCCCGAGTATCAGCGCGACCGGAGCCGCGCGGACGCGGCCACCTTCCCGCATCAGCCTCCGCCCTGAAGGAAGAGGGCGCAGCGATTCGGATCGTAGGCGAACGCTTCCATGCGATCCACCGCGGCCCAGGTTCCGCCCGCCGCGCCATCGGCGGATGCGCCGCCATCTCCGGGGCCGGATCCGTTTCCGCCCGAACCGAAGCCCTTGCCGGCCAGCACCAGCTCGGGCGCGCTCGGCGCCAGCGCGGGCGCGGCGCCGGATCCCGCGCTCTCCAGCGGGGCTACCCGCGTGGCGGAGAGCGAACTGGCGTACATGTAGGCGGGCGCGGCGCGCCCCTCGACCACGACGATGGCCCAGCCCTCGTGCAGGCCGGTTACCCGGACCCGGTCTCCGTAGGAAAGGCTTGCCAGCGGCACCGACAGCGGCGAGGGTGCGGCGCGCAGCTGCGCCTGCCGGACCTGCACGGTGCGGTATACGCTCTGGCTGTCCGCGGCGCCGCCCGGCACGCCGGCGGCGTACGGCGCCGCGATGGCCACCGTGCCCAGCACGGCCAGCACCGAGAAAAACACGGCGCGGGTACGATGCGGCGTCCCGCGCGACGGATGGTCGTATCGTTTCATGGCGTTACCTGCCCTACCCCCATAGTATAGCGCATTCGCCGCGCGCGCACCGGTCATCCGGCCGCCTGCCAAGGTTCCGGGATGAACGTCCAGGTTCCGGGATGAACGTCCAGGTTCCGGGCCGCGTGTCCAGGTTCCCGATCAGTAATGCGGCGGCCGCTCCTGCGGCGGCAGGGGCCCCTGCTTGGAGTCGGCCATCTCTTTCATGGCCGACATCAGGCGCGAAAGCGCCTCCTCGATCCGGACCATGCGCTGTTCCAGCCGATAGAATTCATCGTCGTAGTCCTCCAGCGCGCGCTGGTGGTACGCGTGGTCGGACTCAAGGTCGAGGACGCGCGGCTCAAGTTCAAGAACGCGC
>CAYRXK010000001.1:37288-41182 GCA_964428265.1 uncultured Treponemataceae bacterium | reverse complement strand
ACGCGCGGCTCAAGTTCAAGAACGCGCTCCTCCAGTCGGGCGAGCCTCGACGCCGCGGCATCGGCGCCATCCGCGCCGGCCGGCACGATGACGGAATCAGGTTCCATACGACAGCACCTCTTTTTCCAGCGCGGCCTTCCAGGCCTGCAGCGCGTGCAGGATGTGGCGGTCGCGCGCGGGCACGGCCGGATCCGCCAGTCGGTCGGCGATGAACCGGTCATAGTCGGAGAGTTCGGCGGCGCCTTCGCGCGAGGGCAGTTGGATGCGCTGCGCGCAGTAATCGCGCCAGCGCGCGGTTTCGCGGTCGGACAGGGTGTCCGGAAAATTGCGCGCGAAAAAGCGCCCGGCGAGCCTGGGCAGGCGCGGATCCTCGAACCCATGGCCCGGAAGGGCTCGCTTGGCCCGCGCGGGCCCCTCGACTGCGATCATGCGGTGCAGTTCGGCCATCCGGTCGCGATCCGTGTCCGGCAGGAAGCCGCCCGAATACAGGAGGAACTCGGGGTCTTCCGAGACTTCCGGCGCGGGGCCGGTGTCGAAGACCGCGACCAGCTTGCGCACGAGGCCCGGTGTGCGCGCCAGGAATTCCATGTGGCGTTCGCATGCCGCAAGGTCCAGGCCGAGGCGCTGCGCGGCTTCCCTGCGCAGCGTGCGCGCGGGCGCCAGGAATGGGCAATGGTTCAGGCGTATGCGCGGCAGGCGCAGGCGCGGTTCGGCCGGGGCCGTCCCGTCCTGTTCCGCACCGGCCGCGGACGCCTTGGAAAATATGCGCGCGCGCAGCGCCTCGACATCGAGCGAGGCGATCGGCTCCGGGTCGAAGCGCAGGTCTATGGCCAGCACCTGGTTGCGGTTCTGCGGATCGAGCGCCAGCGGCGCGATCAGCGTGCTGCAGCCCTCGGGCCTGGTGTACTCGGCCGCGGTGTGCAGGAGCATCCGCGCGGATGACAGGTCCACGAGGGGTTTCAGCCGTTCGCGGGTGCGGTGGCCGTAATACCAGGCGTACAGGCGGGGCTGGCGCGTCTTTACCAGGCGCGCGACGCCGATGGTGGCCCTGATGTCGTGCAGGGCGTCGTGCGCCGCGGTCAGCGCGATGCCGTTGGCCTTGGCCAGGGCCTCGAGCTTGAACAGGGGACGGCCGTCTTCCGAACGCGGCCACACGATGCCCTCGGGGCGCAGGTCGTGCGCGGCGCGCACCAGGTCGATCGCGTCCCAGCGGGAATTTCCGCGCGCCCATTCGCGCTCGTAGGGGTCCATCAGGTTGCGGTAGAAAAGGTGGCGGATGAATTCGTCGTCGAACCGCACCGAGTTGAAGCCCGCCACCGTGGTTTCGGGCCGGGTCATTTCGGCGTGGATGCGCAGCGCGAAGCGGTACTCGGTCAGGCCTTCGGCGTCGGCGTGCTGCGGCGTGATGCCGTGCACCAGGCAGGACTGCGGCGAGGGCAGGTAGTCGGAACCGGGGCGGCAGTACAGGACGACCGGCGCCTCTGTTTCTTCGAGGTTTTCGTCGGTGCGGATGCAGGCGAACTGGGCGATGCGGTCGTACCGCGCATCGAGTCCGAAGGTTTCGAGATCGTACCAGAGAATGCTGGCGGGCATTCGCTCAGGTTCCGCGTTTTTTCGGGATGTTGAACTTGCTGTCGTCGAAGTATTCGCCGCCGATCCAGAGGTTGAGCATGGCGCCGCCCTCGGGCGTACGGATGGTGTCCGCGTGCTTGATCTGCCAGCCGACCAGGTTCAGCCGCGCGCTTCCCAGGAGGTCGTGCCCCGCCATGGTGCCGTAATAACCGGCCAGTTCGGGACGCTGCACCGTGTTCAGTGAACGTTCGATTTCGCGCATTTCGTCGTCCGACCGCACGCGGTCGTCGATCACGCAGAGGTGGATGCCATCGCCTTCGCGGTGCAGCGAAATCACCATCTTCCCGGGGTCCCCCTGGAGGATGTAGCGCGTCACCTCGCTGATGAGGTGCACCATGACGTCCTTGTGTTTCATCAGTCCATCCTGTTCGACCGGTACCATTCTATGACGGCGACCAGAAGGGCAGCCGTCAGGCCCGATGAAAATCCGTTGTTGTACAGGTTCATGCCGCCTTGCCAGAGGGTGGTTCGGTCGGCCATGGCATAATGCAGGAATCCCGCCAGAAAGCCCACCCCCGGTCCGAAGGCGCCGGCCATCGGCGCCAGACCCGCGCCGAACAGGAGCGAGGTCAGCGGGCCGGCCGCCGCGGGGTCCGCGCCGAACATCCTGATCGCGATGAAGATGCCCAGCATGACGGGTATCGTGTTGCGCAGGTGCATGCCGAATGCCGCGAAGCCCATTACCGTGATCAGGGCTCCCAGGACGGGCCCCGACATCGTGGCGCCGACCAGCCGCACGTATAGGTATCCGACGATGCCCATGGCGCCCATGTTCAGCAGGGTGCCCGGCAGCGAGGCCATGTCGACGAAGTCTGAAGGCAGCCGGCCGGGGATTTTCTGCAGCTTCAGGAAGTCGCGCCAGGCGCCCGCCTGCCCCGATGCCACGCCCAGCGCGATGAACAGCACCGCCAAGGTGGGCGTCAGGGCGAGCATGAAAAAGGAGTCTTCACGGTACAGTATGCCCAGCGGCGCCACCTGCCCGCCCGCCGCCTGGAAAACCCCCGCGGCGAAGAGCGAGATGAAGCCCGCGGTCAGTCCGATGTTGTACAGGGTATAGCCCTGGTGGAGGTGCAGCATGGCTATGGCCAGGCTCGGCAGGAGCATTCCGGCCAGGAGGCCGCCGAGCGCGCCGGCCAGGATGCCCAGAAACGGCGCCAGCCCGAATTCCGTGGCGATGAAGCTGACGATAGGCCCGAGCGCGGTGCCGAACATGCCGATCAGCACGTATTCGCGCGGTGATTTTCCGGCGATGAGGGCGGCGAGCGCCACGCCTGCCATGATGGGTACGCAGTTGAGCACCGTTTTGCCGAACAGGCCGAAGCCGGCCATGATGAATACCGCCGCCACCGTGGGCCCCGAGGCGCGTATCTTGTGCAGCTTCAGGTAGCCTATGCCGAGCATTCCCATGACGCCCGCGTTCACCAGCGCGGCGCCGGGACTCGCCACCGCGGCGAAATCGGATACCAGGCGCGCCGGCACGGTCTGCAGGCGAAGGAATCCTTCCAGCGCGCTCACCGGCCCCTCTGCCAGCAGTCCGAAGCTCAGGATGATCAGGATGGTCAGGCCAACGATGCGCGAAAGCGTGCGTTCGGTCAGGGCCATCATTCCCCCTAGAAACAGAATGGACAATACTAGGGGCAGCGCGGGACGGCCGTCAATCGCAGGCCGGGCGGCTTTGCAGGCGGAAGGCGCGTGCGATAGACTATCGTCGACATTTACTACCGGAGGCCCCATGAAGCGCCCGCAACGCGCGTCCTTAGCGCTCGCACTGCTGTTCTTCGCCGTCACGGCGGGCTTTTCCCAGGGGTACACGCCCCTGCAGCTCTCGATCCTGCCGGGCATCGGCATACCCTTCGGCACGCCGGACGCCGGCATCGTCGTGGGTCCCATCGGCAACATTTCCGGCAAGGTCGACGTGCTGCAGGCCGCGGGGGTATTCAACATCGCCGACAGGATCAGGGGAATCCAGGCCGCGGGCGTATTCAACATCACCGGAAAGGGCGCAACACCGCTGCAGGCCGCCGGCGTCTTCAACATCGGCGAGGACATCCGCGGCATCCAGGTCGGGGGCGTATTCAACATCGCCGAACAGGTCGAGGGCCTCCAGGTCGGATCGATCTTCAATATCGCGGGCGACGTCATCGGCACGCAGGTGGGACTGGTCAACATCGCCGACGAGATACACGGCCTCCAGATCGGCCTGGTGAATATCGCCTCCAACGGCGTGCTCGACCTTTTCGTGGATTGGGAGCCCGAAACCAA
>CAYRXK010000001.1:28474-37188 GCA_964428265.1 uncultured Treponemataceae bacterium | reverse complement strand
ATATCGCCTCCAACGGCGTGCTCGACCTTTTCGTGGATTGGGAGCCCGAAACCAAGTCGGTCAGCGCCTCGCTCAGGACCGGCACCAGCAGCCTGTTCGCGGTCTACTCCGCGTCGATGCCCGCGGCGGATTTCAACGTGGCCACCGACCGCCTGATTGCGGGCCTTGGCCTGGGCACGCGCATCGGCGATTCCGAAAGCCTGTGCATCGACCTCACCGTATCGGCATCGCAATTGGCGGGTCCCGACCTGGACCGCTACGCCGAGGCCTGGGAGGCAAGGTCCTGGGACAGGTTCCAGAATCTTCTCGCGCCATGGCCCACGCTCGGCGCCGACATTTCGCTGGACATGGGGTGGTTCGCCCTGGTGGGCGGCGTGCGCGTCGACGTCGACCTGGCGGCCTGGCCGAACCTTCCCGCGATGCGCAAGGTAGGCACCCGCTACGCCGACCGCTGGTTCGACCAGGACTTCGTTTCCTGGACTACCTGGCACGCCGGCATCCGGTTCTGACATCGATGAGGCCAATCTCGACGCGCCTGCTCCTACGACCGAGACTGCGCGCGGCAATCCTCCTGCTTTTTGTCGCCGCGGCCGCAGGCACCGCCGAAACCGTCTACCGCTACCGCGAACTGGTCGGCGACGCCGAATCCATCGGGATCTACCGCGTCCGCAGCACGTCCTCGGGCCTGCACATGGAATACTCGGGCGGCGGAGAACGGCACCTCATCGCCTGCGACCCGCGCCTGGATACGGTCAGCTGGGAACACGAACGGGACGACGGCACGGCGTCGGCCTCGGCGACGCGCACCGGATCGCGCATCGCGATACGCGGCACGAGGGGCGGCGCGGCGTTCGCGCGCGAAAAGGACGCAGGCGGCCTGCCCTGGTTCCAGGCGCCCGATTACCAGCTCAGTTCCCTTCTGCGCGCGGAGGCCGGAAGCTCGCGGTCTTTCTGGATGATCCTGCCCTCGGATTACTCCTTCTATAAAATGAAGGCCACCGTACGCGGCGTCGAACGAATTGTGGTCGGAGGGGTCGCGCGGCAGGCGCGCAGGATCTCGGTGGCGGTGGACGGCCTGCCCGAAGCCGTGTGGCGCAATGAATACTGGTACGACGAGCGGACCGGACTGTACCTGGAATCCAGGGGCCGCCGCGGTCCTCCCTGGACGCCCCTGATCCGGCTCCAGTTCCTGGGAATGGATTGATTTTGCCGGAACGGATCGACGCCACCGGAACGGATCTGCTTCGCCGGCCCGCGATGCGTCAGCGCATCGGCTGGCGGATCACCGTCTTCAGTTTCTCGGGCGCGGTCCGGTTCGGGTCCGAAATGTAGATTTCGTGATGCTTCCCGGATTTTATCCGACCCGCCGCGGCGATGAAATCGTGGATGCGCGTGATGGTCGGCGCCTCCCCCGAGTAGGGTCCGACGTACATGATCTGCGCCGCCAGCCCCTCCTCGAACCGATCCAGGCGAAGCGCGGAAAATGCAGGAAGGTCGCCTTTGCGGGACCTGGCATCGTCGACGGCGGCCGCCACCATCGCGGCGTCGACGAAATCCGGCTGCATGATCATCATCGTCCATTTCCAGGCATTTTTATCCGTATGGTCGAGGGTAAAGGCGCCCATGTCGTCCGCCCACCAGAGGCCTTCCAGCGGCATCACGGGATAGTCCGTGGCCAGCGGCCCGCGCTTGGCGGCGAATTTCAGGGTATAGGCCACCGTATACAGCGCGCCGAGGGCGGCGGCGTAGTCCCTCGAGGTATTCGGATCTCCCGCGCCGTCGATCATCAGGAAATTCATGGCGGGGACCATGACTTCGGAGATTCCCTTCGTTCCCGGCAGGTACAGCTGCTTCAGGTCCTTTTTAAGGTCGATCGTGGTCATGGTTCCCTCCGCCTACCAGTGTCGTCGTTCCGGGCCTATAATTCCAGTTTGCGGAGAGGGATGGAGGCGTTCCTATGGCGGTGTACGGTTTTCTGGGAGTGTCGGAGCGGGCGGGCAGCCGTGCCGATTGGGAGGCCGATCGCGCTGCCGTGCTCCATTATGCGCGGGGCCGCGGTCTTGCCGAGCCCGAATTTCCCGAACGGGCAGCGGCCGGCGGAGCCTGGCGCACGGTCATGCTTTCCTCGTTCCTGCAGGAGCGGTGCGGACCGGGAGATACGGTGATCGTGCCGGACGTTGCCCGGATAGCGCGGTCGATCACGCATTTGCACCAGGTGCTGGTCGTCTGCCGCAGCCGGGGCGCGTCGCTGCACATCGTCCGCCAGGGCCTGGCCGCCGCGCCGGCCGCCGCGCCGGACCTCGGCGCCCTTCCGCATCATCCATTCAGCGAGCCCGTCGCCGCCCTGTACGCCGAATTCGAGCGCGAGATCATCGCCGCGGCCAGCAAGGAGGCGCTGGACGCCCGGGCGCGGAAATTCCGCAACAAGCTTCCGGGTACTAGGTAGGATATTGAACCCCGTGTCAGGCTTCGGGTATACCGGAGTCTACATGGAACGCTTTTTCCGCCGTCCAAAGCTCATCGTCGCGGTCATCGGCATCATCACCATGTTTTTCGCCCTGCAGCTTCCGCGCGCGCGACTGGACAACAACAATTTCCGCTTCCTGCCCGCGGATGACGCCGAACTCCGGCGAATGAACCGGTTCGACGAGCGTTTCGGAAGCCAGGTAATGCTGCTGGTAGGGCTGGAACGCTCCTACGGCACGGTGCTCGAAGCCGATTACCTGAACCGCATCCGCGGCTTCGGAGACCGCATCCGGGACCTCGACCTGGTGAAATCCGTAACCTCGATCGTAAGCACCCCGCACATCTCGGGTTCCGGCGACGCCATCACGGTGGAGCCCCTGGTCCCCGAGGGATTTTCCGGCACCCGCGCCGAAACCGAAGCGCTCAAGCGCAGGATCAACGGCTGGGACCTCTACCGGCGATCCATTATTTCCGACGACTACGCCTCGACGCAGATCGTGGTCACGATCGATATCAGCCCCACCGACGCCGGCAAGCCCGAAGTCATCGCCGCGTACCGCGCCATAAAGCGGCTCGCGGCCGAGGCGGAATTTCCCGGCACCAGCTTCTACATAACCGGGAGCCCGGTATTCAGCGCCGTGGTGAACGAGGCCACCGCACGCGACCTCGTATTCCTGGTGCCGCTCGTGGTTGTCGTGGTATTGCTGACCCTCTTCCTCTCTTTCCGCAGGATGAGCGGCATCGTCCTGCCGCTCCTCACGGTCCTGGTATCCGCCATCTGGTCCATCGGCGCCATGCCGCTGCTCGGTGTGCAACTCACCATGATCACCACCATCCTTCCGGTGATCCTGGTCGCGGTCGGCAGCGCCTACGGCATTCACGTGGTCAGCCATTATTTCGACGAGCTGGCCGGCGCCGAGGAAATGGATGAAACGCTCCACCGGGAATTGATTTTCTCTCTCCTGCGCAAGGTCGGACGGCCCGTGTTCCTCGCGGCGCTCACCACGCTGGCGGGATTCGCCTCGTTCTGCTTCACGCCCGTGGTGCCCATTTTCGAATTCGGCATTTTCGCCAGCATCGGCGTCGCCGTCGCCTGGCTCGTCTCGGTCACCCTCATCCCGGCCATACTCCTCATCCGCGGGCCGGTGCGGAAACTACCGCGCTACCGCATCGCGGAAATCCAGCCGGGCCGCGAGGACCCCTTAAGCGCCGCGATCGCCACGGGGCTCCGCTCCATCGTCGAGCGGAAGCGCAGCACCCTTTTCGTAACCGCCATCGCGGTATTCGTGTCGCTCATCGGCGTGTCGCGCATCGTGATCGACAACGTCATGGTCGAGTATTTCAAGCCCGACACGGACGTGGTGCGCTCCGACGGGTTCATCAGGCGGCATTTCGGCGGGTCCAAGGAAGTGAGCCTGGTTGTCAGCTCCGACGTGCCGGGCGAAGTGCTCAGGCCCGATGTCCTTGATGCCATGGACGGGCTTGCGCGATACCTGGCCGCCAATGTGCCCGAAGTCGGCAAGACCACCGGCATCACGGACCTCCTGAAGCGGATCAACCAGATATTCAATGTCGACGAGGCGCCGGACCGCGTGCGCGCCGCCGCGGCACCGGCCGCCCCGGCAGCCGCCACGCGGGAACCAGCCATCGGAACCGAAACTGAACCCGCTTTCGGTTTCGGTTTCGGATCCGGTACCGGTGACGCGGCCGCCATTGCGCCGGCCCAGACCGCCGCCGCGGCGGAACCCTCCGCGCCGGTCCGCGCCCCCCGCGCCATGGATGACCGGAACCTCGCCGAACTGCTCGAAAACGCGCTCTCAGGCGGCGACCGCGCCGACATGAACGCGCGTGAACTCGTGCGAGCCATCCACCGCGCCTCGAACTACGAAGGCGCCGCCTATTACGAGATTCCCGCCGATCCCGCGCGCTACGGCAAGGCCGACCGTGACGGCCTCAAATCGCTCATCGCGAACTACCTATTCCTGCTCGGCGGCGAGACTTCGGGGTTCGCCGACGATCCCTTCGAACCCAAGGCGGTGCGCATGTCGATTCAGCTGAGAACCATCGGCCAGATCGACACCATGCGCGCCATCGGAAAAATCAAGGGCTACGCCGCGGCGAATTTCCCGAAGGACGTTACCGTGGAAATAGGCGGTTCCGCCCTTGTGGAAGGATCGCTCAACGACATGGTCGTGAATTCGCAGCTCGTGTCGCTGGCGGTGTCCCTGGCGATGGTGTTCGGCATCCTGGCGGTGTACTACCGGTCGCCGCTGGCGGGACTTGTGGGACTGGCGCCGCTCGCCGTCTCCATCCTGGCCAATTTCGCCATCATGGGATTCGCGGGAATAAAGCTGAATATCGGCACCGCGCTCGTGGCCAGCATCGCGATCGGCATCGGGATCGACTACACGATCCACTACCTCGCGGCCTACCACCACGAATGGCTCGCCACCGGCGGCACGGGGGATTTCCTGCGCCGCACCTTCCTCACCTCGGGAAAGGCGATCATTTTCAACGCGGCCACGGTCGGCTGCGGCTTCGCGGTGCTCGCGCTGTCGCGGTTCAACATCCTCGCGCAGCTGGGCGGCCTCATCACCGTGACGATGGCGACCAGCTCCCTGGTCAGCCTTACCCTGCTGCCGGTCCTTCTCGAACTGCTTCGCCCCGCCTTCATCCGCAAGCCGCTTCCCTCCGACAGGATCGGGCGAAGCCGCAAAACCGCACGTCCGGAGGTTTCCCGATGATCCGTTCCACGCACCACCCCCGGCCCGCCAATTCCGCGATCGCGCTCGCGTCGCTCATCGCGTTATTCGCCACGGCAATGGCCGCAACGGTTTCCGCTCAATCCGCTCAATCCGCTCAACCCGCGCAGGCCGCGCAGGCCGCATCGCCAGAGCGCGCGGCCGAAATCGTCGCCGCCTCGCGCGCCTCGATGAAGGCCGACACCATGTCCACCCGCTCGCGCCTGGAAATCATCGCGCGCGACGGCGCCAAGACCGAGCGCCTGCTGGACCAGTACACCGCGATTTCCGCGGCAGCCGTGAAGACCGTGATCATTTTCCAGAAACCCGCCTCGGTCGCCGGCACGCGGTTCCTCACGATACAGAACGCTGGCAAGCCCGAAGACCGCTGGATATTCCTGCCCTCGCTGGGAAAGGTAAGGCGCGTGGCCGCCACGGAAGGCTCGGGCAGCTTCATGGGCACCGATTTTTCCTACGACGACGTGGCCCTGATGAGCCGCGATCCGGGCCAGGACGATTACGCTGTCCTGTCCGACGGCGATTACTCAGGCGAACCCTGCTGGGTCATCGAAGCCAAACCCAAGAATGCCGGATTCCAGTATTCCCGCATGGTCATGTGGATCGAAAAATCCACCTCCAGTTCCCGCAGGATGGACCTGTACGACCGCAAGGGCGAGCTCGCCAAGCAGCTGGAAATCCTCGAATACCGCGACATCCAGGGCAGGCGCAGCGCCGTCGCGACGCGCATGAGCACCGTCAAGGCGAAAACCTCGACCACGATCTACATGGACATCGTGAAATACGACGACCCCATCCCCGCGTCGGTATTCACCGAAAAGTTCCTGCTTACGGGGAAACCGTGATCCGCAAGCCCGCGGCCGCCGCGCTGCTCCCCGCCACTCCGCTCCTTTTCGCCGCGCTGTTCCTGTGCGCGGCGTTGTCGGCGCAGGCGCAATCGTTCGGGTTCGGCGCATCCGGCGATGCGGAGTCCGAATCGACGGCATCCACTCCGGCGGCATCCCTGCTGCCTTCGTCCTCCGGCCCCTCGATCGCAGGCGACATCCGCGTGTCGGGCATGTCATTCCCCATCGCGCCGGCCCTCGACCCCACGCTGGATGCTTTCGCGGCGAACATCGCAGGCTTCGTGGAACTCGGCGCCGCCGGTTCCGGCGCGGAAGCCGTCTTCCGGATCAGGCTCGATCCCGCGCTCCTGGCCGTCGAGCCCGGATCACTCGTCGACGAGGCGCGCCTCAGGCTGTTCCTGGGCGACGTCACCGCCGACGCGGGCCTCCTGCGGACCGTCTGGGGCAGGGCCGATTCGCTGTCGGTACTGGACGTGGTTAATACGCACGACCGCCGCAACCTCGCGGAGCGCGACGATCGCGTCAGCCGCCGCGCCGCGCCCACGCTGAAAGCCTCCTGGGCCATCGGTCCGCGCGCGAACCTGGAAGCGGTCTTCCTGCCCTGGCTCCTGCCGGAGCGCCTGGCCACCACGGGACACTGGGCGCCCAAGATGTTCGCGCTCGTCGCGTCGAAGCTCCCGGCCGGCACCCCCCTGCTGAACGAGCCCGACACTCGCCGCATCGAGTACTGGCAGTCCGGCGCGCGTTTTTCCGGCGGCGCGGGCTCCGTGGATTTCGCGGTACAGTATTTCTACGGCTACCTGCCCACGCCCATGTTCCATATCGAGCCTTCGGCCATCCCTACCTGGGCCACAACCATCCCGGTAAGCTGGACGAGATTCCACCAGGTCGGCGCCGATGCCGCCTTCGAACTGGGCGGTTTCAATGTCCGGGTCGAGTCGGGCCTCAACCTGACCTCCGACCTCGACGGCACCGACAAGACCGTGTACAACCCCTCCTTCGTATGGGCGGCCGGCTTCGACCGCCCCCTGCCCGCCGGCATCGACCTGAACCTGCAGGCCAAGGGCAGCGCGCGCTTTTTCGACAGCGCCGCGCGCGCATCCGGCGGCATCGAATCCGCGATGGACGCCACCGACACCCAGGCGGCCCTTCGCCTGGCCCGCGATTTCGCGCGCGGCGCGGTCACCGCGGAGTTCCTCGCCGTCGCCGGCATCGAACGCCGCGACTTCATGCTCTCGCCAGGCCTCACCATCAGGCCGGGCGACGCCGAAATCGCCCTGCGCGGCGCGCTCTTCCTGCCCACCGACCTGACCAACCCGGGCAACCTCGGCCAGTACGGCGACCGCAGCTACCTGGAACTCGCCGCGTCCTGGAAATTCTGACAGCGCGCGCACCGTCCGCGTACGCACTGGCGGCTGGAGATTTTGGAGCTATACTGTACGCATAGGGTTTGACGCCTTTTTTCAAGGAGAGTCCCCATGCGGAATAAAAAGTACCCCATCATCGCCATCGCCCTCGTACTCCTCGCCGTACTGACCCTTTCGGGATGCGAAGAACTCATGAGCATGTTCGGCATGGGCGGCGGCGGTCCGGGCGGTCCCGGAGGCCCGGGCGGCACCCAGAACCTCAACGCAAACCAGCAACTCCTGATGAAACTGCAGAACGCCAAGGGCAAGGCGATGCAGGAGATCATGCAATACTACCAGAACAACAACAAAACCCTGCCGACCGGTTTCACCAAGGATCCGCCGGACAACACCGCGAAAACCGTGACGCACCATTTCACCAACTACACGAACAGCCTCGGAGCCATCCTGAACGGCACAGAAACCTACACCTTCGCCAGCACCCCGCCGGCATCGTTCGAAGACCAGGCCCAGCCGACGAAAGTCGATATCGACATCACGTTTACAGGCACCTCGTTCAGCCCGTCCCAGCGCCTCATCCTCTCCATGACACCTCCGTCTGCCCCGGGCGCATCGATGACCGCAACGGTCTGCACCGTGAACGGAACGGACATGAAGAACGATTTCAACACCATGATGCAGATGCCGATGGGCGGGGGCACCGGTTCTCCTCCCCAGGGTTTCGGCCCCTCGACCACGCCGATCACCCTGTCCTCCACCGCGCTCGCCGCCGATCCCAATTACGCGACCATCGAAAACGACCTTTTCGCCGCCATAAATACCGAGCGCTCGACCGCCGGCACCCCGGTGGCCGCGCTTACCCGCGTCGGCAACCTCGATGACTTGGCGCGCCGTTACGCACAGGCAGGCCAGATCGATGTCGGGACCGCCCTGGAAAACAGGATCAGCACGCTTGCGGGCGTGACCAATACCGGCGCCGCCTTCCTCCTGTACGCGACCATGGGAAGCGCTTTTACCGCCACCGATATAATGAACGTGTACAAATCCGCCCAGATGAACGGTGAAACCACCATGGAGAACGCGGCGTACACAAAAGCCGGCGTCGGGCTTTACATCGGTCCGAACATGGGAGGCGCCCCCGACGATGTCTGGAAATACGCCGTCGTGCTGTTCGTGAAACCGTAACCTCGATCCTCAACCTCGATCCTCAACCTCGATCCCCAACCTCGATCCACCGCATGGCGCCGTGCTAGAATCGGCGCCATGCGATATTCGAC
>CAYRXK010000001.1:18993-28374 GCA_964428265.1 uncultured Treponemataceae bacterium | reverse complement strand
AACCTCGATCCACCGCATGGCGCCGTGCTAGAATCGGCGCCATGCGATATTCGACCCTCGGCCGCATGGCATCGGAATCTTCCACAAGCTTTGACACACCCGTTTCGGCGCTCGGCTTCGGCTGCATGCGCCTGCCCACCCTCGGCGCGCCCGACCGCATCGACCAGTCCGCCTCCACCGCCCTCATCCGCGACGCCATAGAAAAGGGCGTGAACTATATCGACACCGCCTGGTTCTACCACGGCGCCGGCATGTTCCAGGCCGGCCAGGGAGAACCCGCGGTGGGACTGGCCCTGTCCGACGGCTACAGGGATCGCGTCATGCTCGCCACAAAACTCCCCCAGCAGATCGTGAAAACCCGCGACGACATGGACCGCTTCCTCGCCGCGCAGCTCGATCGCCTCAAAACCGACCGCCTAGACTACTACCTGGTGCACGCGCTGAACGGCCCCGCCTGGGACAAGATGCTCGCCCTCGGACTCCTCGAATTCCTGGAATCGGCGCGCTCGCGGGGCTTGATCCGCCACGCCGCCTTTTCCTTCCACGGCGAGGCGGCCGACTTTATCCGCATCGTCGACGGCTACGACAAGTGGGCCTTCGCGCAGATCCAGTACAATTACATCGACATCCACCACCAGGCAGGCATCGCGGGCCTGCGCCACGCCGCGTCAAAGGGCCTGGGCGTCGTCGTCATGGAACCCCTCAAGGGCGGCAGGCTCGGCGACCGCGCGCCCGAGCCCCTGCAGGCCGTCTTCCGCGCCCGGCCCGAAGGCTGGAGTCCCGCCGAATGGGGCCTGCGCTTTGTCTGGAACGAACCCGGCGTCAGCATGCTCCTGTCGGGCATGAACAGCGCATCCCAGCTTGATGAAAATCTCCGGGTCGCGGATGCCGCCGGCCCCGGCCATCTCTCTCCGGATCAGATCGAGGTGTACGAATCCGCCCGCGCCGCGCTGCGCGCCCGCATCAAGGCCGACTGCACCGCCTGCGGCTACTGCCAGCCCTGCCCCTTCGGCGTCGAAATCCCGCTGTCGCTGGCCGCGCTGAACAACGCCGCCATGTGGGACAGCAACAACGGCTTCCTGACCGGCTACGACCGCGTCAAGGGCAAACCGGACGCCTGCACCGAGTGCGGCGCCTGCGAGGACGCCTGCCCGCAGGGCCTGCCGATCCGCCGCCTTCTGAAGGAGACGAAGACGGTCTTCGCCGCGCCATGATCCCGCCGACCCCGCCTGCGCCGCAGGTGTCACGAAGCCTGCGCATCGCCGCCTTCAACGCGGAAAACTTCTACCTGCTCCTGGACGCCGACTATTCGCGCACCGAGCTCGAGGCGCTCGACGAGGCCGCCTACCTCGCCATGAACCCCTCGATCTACAACCCCAACAAAAACCGCGAAAAAATCGCCGCCATCGCCCGCCTGATCACCGAACGCGATTTCGACGTGGTCTGCCTGATGGAGGTGGGCGGCATGGAAACCCTGGCCGCCTTCAACCGCATCTACCTGGGCGGGCGCTACCGCTGCTTCCTGCAGGAGGAAAACTCGCGGCGCGGCATCTACGTGGGCGCCCTGCTGCGCAAGGGGATGTTTCCCGGCGCCCGCGCGCGCGGCATGGCCGGCGACTTTTCGCGCAACCTCCTGCGCCTGGACCTGGGGCCCGAGGGCGGCGACCTGCGGATTTTCGCGGTACACCTCAAATCCCAGCATGGCGACGACCACGGCATAGAACAGCGCATGCGCGAGGTCGAGCGCCTAGCCTGGCTGGTCCGCCCGCGCCGCTGCGTGGTGCTCGGCGATTTCAACGGCATCCTGATCCGCGGCGAGCACCAGTTCGAGTACGATGCCTTCCTGCGCCTGCCCTTCACGGACATCCTGGACGCCCTGGGCGTGCCGCCCGAAGCGCGGCGCACCCACTACCACTTCGGCCCCGAGCCCAATTTCACGCAGCTGGACTACCTGTTCTGTTCCGAAGACCTTGAAATCCTGGGCGGCGGGGTCATCGAAGAGGAAATCCCCCTCAACCGCGCCCAGCGCAACCTCCTGCCCTCGGACCACCTCTTTATCCACGCCGAGATCGCGCTGCCCGGAGACTCCGGCGCCCTGCCCGCGACAGTTGCCATCGCTTCATCGCCTGCGCGTCTCGACACTACTCCGTCGCCTTGACATTATATTCAATTTTCTGAATATTGTTGGCATGGATACCACATTTCTCTATGTTTTCGCCGCGGGAGGGCTTGCCTGGTCCGCCCTGCGCGACAGGAAAAAGACCATGGCCGCCCTGAAGAAGGCCTGGAAAGCTTTCGAGAACATCCTGCCGCAGTTCCTGGTGGTGCTCATCATGATCTCCGTGGTCCTGGCTGTGCTTGACACCGCGACCATCTCGCGGATCCTGGGCAGGGAATCGGGCTTCCTCGGCATTCTGGGCGCCAGCATCGTGGGCGCAGTCACCCTGGTGCCCGCCTTCGTGGCCTTTCCCGCCGCGGCGGCCCTGCTGGAAGGCGGCGCGGGCGTGCACCAGATCGCCGCGTTCGTATCCAGCCTGATGATGGTCGGCGTGGTCACCATGCCCCTGGAGATGCGGTATTTCGGCCGCAAAGTCACCCTTATGCGCAACGGCCTGGCCTACCTTTTTTCCTTCCTGGTCGCCGCCTTCGTGGGATGGGTGGTCCGATGAGCGCCGCCATGAAATCGGGACCCGCCAGCGCGGCGAGCGCCGCGCCCTCGACCCGGAAATCCGCCGCCCGACGCTACCTGCCCGCCATCATCGCCGGCATCGGCTTCGCGCTGTTCCTGGCCCTGATCCCCGCGTACCGCCAGAAATCGCTCGACATGGCGATATTCCAGGCCAGGTCCATGCTCCTCGTCGTGCCGCCCATCTTCATATTGCTCGGCCTGCTCGACGTCTGGGTGCCGCGCGACAAGATGATCAAGTACATGGGCGCGGGCTCCGGCGCGCGCGGGGCGCTTTTAGCCTTCCTGCTCGGGTCCTTCGCCGCGGGCCCCCTGTACGGCGCCTTCCCCTTCGCGGCGGTCCTGATGCGCAAGGGAGCCAGCCTGCGCAACATCCTGATCTTCATCGGCGCCTGGTCCACCACCAAGCTGCCGCTTCTACTGTTCGAGTCCGCCGCCATGGGTCTGCGGTTCACCCTGGCCCGCCTGGCCATAGACCTTGTCGGCATCGCCGCCATCGCCGCGGCGATCCAGAAGGCGCTCTCTCCGGAAGAGCGGAAGCGCCTGTACGAGGCGGCGGAGACACTGGACTGAGCGCCGTCCATGCCCCACAATAACCACATCATGACTAAAAGGAGCAACGAATGGCCATTCTGAAGCAGATCGAATCGCGCCGCGCTTACCGCGCGATTTCCTCACGTCCCATAGACAGGGAGATCCTGGTGCGCCTGGCGCAGGCCGCGCACCTGGCACCCTCGGCCGCCAACAACCAGCCCTGGCGCATCGTCACCGTAACCGACCCCGCGCGCCTCGACGCCCTCAAGGCGGCAATCGCGGGCGGCAACTACTGGGCAAAACCCTCGCCCGCCATCGCCGCCTTCGTCACCAGCCCCGATTGGGACCTCCGCCTGGACGGCGGCAGGGACTACGCCCTCTTCGGCCTGGGCATGGCCGCCATGGCCTACCAACTGCAGGCGGTCGAAGAAGGCCTGTATGTCCACCCCATCGCGGGCTTCAACGCGGCCGCCGCCAAACAGGCCCTCGGCATCCCCGACAACCTCATCCTCGAAACCCTCATCATCCTCGGATACCCCGGCGACAGCGCGGGCCTGTCCGAAAAGCACCTGGAAAGCGAAAAGGGCCCGCGCATCCGCAAGCCGCTGCAGGACGTGGCAGCCTTCGACGCCTGGAACGACCGCCTCGTTCCGCCCGCGAAAAAATAGGCACAAGGAGCGCACGATGACCGAACGAAGCGTCCTCCGCATCCTGCCCGGCATCGAAACCCAGGACGGCGCGGGAGTGCGCCTGCGCCGCGTCTTCTCCAACCGCGACGTGCAGGCTCTCGATCCCTTCCTTCTCTTCGATGTGTTCGGATCCGACAGGGTCGAGGATTACATCGCCGGGTTTCCGATGCATCCGCACCGCGGCATAGAGACGGTCACCTTCATGCTCGACGGTACCGTCCGCCACCGCGACTCGCTGGGCAACAACGGTGTCATCGGCGCAGGCGACCTGCAGTGGATGTCCGCGGGCTCGGGCATCATCCACGAGGAAATGCCCCAGCGCTCGCCCAACGGGGTGCGCGGCTTCCAGCTCTGGGTGAACCTGCCGCGCGCCGAAAAGATGCGCGACCCCGCCTACCGCGACGCCGCCAGGGCCGACATTCCCACGGTGACCATCCCCGGCGGCGAAGTCAGGCCCATCGCCGGCTCCTACCAGGGCGTCTCCGGCCCCCTGCAGGGAATCGCGCGCGATCCCGCCTACTTCGACGCCCGCCTGGATGCGGGCGCCACGGCTGTATTTCCCAGTCCCGCCACCCAGACCATGTTCGCGTATGTATACGAGGGCAGCCTCGTCGTCGCCGGCGACGCGAAGGCAGGCGTGGCCGAGTCGGGCGTGCCCCGACCCTCGACCTACCCGGCGGGCACCGCCATCCTCTTCGGCCCGGGCGACCGGGCCAGCCTGCGCGCAGGCCCCGACGGCGCCCGCTTCGTGATCGCCCGCGCCGAACCCCTGCTCGAACCCATCGCCTGGGGCGGCCCCATCGTCATGAACACCCGCGAAGAACTGCAGGAAGCCTTCGAAGAACTGAACCGCGGCACCTTCATAAAAGTGGGGAAGAAGACGGGGCGCTGACGCCGGGGCATCGCGCGCCTCCGTGTTTCGGGGGCGCGCGCCGATCAGGCTCCGCCTACAACCTCTGGTACGAGTTGTACAGCTCGTCGTTGATCACGAACGCTTCGCCGCGCGCCTCGAGGCGCAGGTCGCCATCGGGCACGCGGCTCCTGAACGCCCATCCTGAGGGCAACTTCAACCGTGCCCCGAGCCCCGCCAGATCGGCCATGGACAGGGCGGGATCAGCGATCCGCGAATACGACTGCATCACGTACACTTCGCCCTTCGGCGATACCAGTTCGTAGACCGGCTGGCCGGCCTTGAACACATACACCGTCTCCCGCTTGACCGTAGTGGGGGTGTAGAACGCATCGCCGACGGTGCCCTGGAAAATATTCGTCTTCAGCGTACCGCGCAGCGCCATCTCGATGCCGCCGAACCGATCCATCCTTCCGGTCGTCGACATGCCCGCCCCGATCAGCTCATCCATCATCCAGTACCGCGGGCCGTTGAGCTTCGCGAGCTTCGCGCCCCGCTCCTTCGCGATGGCCTTCGCGTCCAGGGCCTTCCAGAGATCGTCCGGGCATTCGTTGTAGCCCAGCGTGTTGTACACCTCGACGGTCAGCGTCCACCATGTCTGCCGCACGAGCAGGACTTCGCCATAACGGTAATCCCGCAAGCCGGTCATGGCCTGCGTGGCCGGCGCCTGCGCATGCACCGCCGCCGGGCCGAGCCCTACCCCCATGAAAAGGGCCAATGCCCCCAATGCCCCCAATACCCGCGACGTTCCCGATGATCCGTTTTTCATGTAGTCTCCGCGATTGATATCGACATGATGTTGATATATTGAGGATGCGCGCAAAAGTCAACATCGTGTTGATATCATGTGCGGCGTGGCCTATAGTTATACGAGAAAACCATGGCCCGATTGCACAACCTGACCGAACGCGGACTCGACACCCAGCGCCTCCTGTCGGAGGCGCTGATCGACCTGACCCTCGAAAAAGGCTATCCGGCGGTCACGATCCAGGACATCACCGAACGCACCGGCCTGGACCGCAGCACGTTCTACCTCCACTTCAAGAACAAGGACGAACTGGTCGTCGCCACGCAGCGCCGCATGCTCGACGAGCTCATCGCCGGAGGTACCGCGTCGGAAAGGCCCCTCGGCGCCCTGGTCGCGTTTTTCGAATTGATGGACAGGGACCGTAAAGCCTGGCTGGCCATCCTCGGATTCGAGGGGCAGCCGAGGTTCGAACGCAGCTTCGTCGAATATTTTTCAGCCCACCTTGAAGCGCAGCGGTTTTTCGAGAAACCTACCGGCAACGCCTCCGGATTGCCGCGCGGCCTCGTCGCGCGGTTCGTCGCGGGCACGATCCGCGGATGCTCGCTCTGGTGGCTTCAGGAGGAGGCGCCCCGCACGCCCGGGGATATGGCTGCGATCACCATGTCGCTCATCGCGAAGGGGCTGGGCTGAGCCTGGCCGATGATCGTCCTCCCCTCACACCCTGTTCTTCGGAGTGCCCGCCAGGAAAGCCCGCAGGTTGTCCGCCGCGATGCCCATCAGCCGGCGGCGCGTTTCCAGCGGCGCCCAGGCGATGTGCGGCGTGATGATGCAATTCTTCGCCCGCAGCAGCGGATTGTCGGGAGCGATGGGCTCGGCGGACACCACGTCCATCGCCGCGCCCCCCACCTTGCCGGTTTCAAGCGCCGCGCGCAGGTCCTCCTCGTCGATAAGGGGGCCGCGCGCCGTATTCACGATGAACACGCCGTGCTTCATTTTCGCGATGGTTCGTGCGTTGATGATGCCCCTGGTCTCCGGGGTAAGGGGGCAATGCAGCGAAATGACATCCGACTCGGCAAGCAGGGTATCGAGGTCGACCCGGCGGACATCGCCCGGAGCGGCCGCCCCGCCGGGCGAAGCCGAAACGCCGGGCGCCGCGGCGCCAGTCCTCCCCGCCGCAAGCACGCGCATGCCCAGTGCCTGCGCGATCCGCCCGGTCGCCTGCCCGATGCGGCCGAATCCGATGATACCCATCGTCGTTCCCGCCAGTTCCACCAGGGGAAATTTCCGGTAGGTCCAGTCCGGGCATGCCTGCCACTCGCCTGAGAACACCGAATCCGAATGCGCGCCCACCCGATGGCAGAGTTCCAGAAGCAGGGCGATGGCGAACTGCGCCACCGCTGCGGTGCCGTAGTCGGGAATGTTGGTCACTACTACGCCGCGCGCGGCGCAGGCCTCGACATCGATCACGTTGTAGCCCGTGGCCAGCACGCCCACGTAGCGAAGGTTCGGGCAGGCATCCAGCGTTTCCTTCGTGATGGGGCACTTGTTGGTGATGGCGGCCTCGGCGCCTCCGATGCGCTGCGCGATCAGATCCGGCGGCGTCCTGTCATGCACCGTCAGGTTCCCCAACGCCGCGAATGCGTCCCAGGAAAGGTCGCCGGGATTTTCGGTGTATCCGTCCAGGATGACGATGTTCATGCGGTATGCGATCCTTTATGGCGCCGCGTCGTCCGCGCCGTAATACTGCGCCAGATTCAAGATTTGGATCAGGATGTCGTGGTCGATCTTGCGGGCGGCCAGACGTTCCACCGACACGTCGATCTGCGTGATCACCATATTTTCCTCGGTGCTGTAGCCGCCGCGGTACAGCGCGTCGTAGGTCTTGAATTCGTCCTCGGCGTCCGCGATGTCGAATTCCTTTATTTTCCGGTCCAGTTCCAGGGCGGCGATCGCCGAACGGATGCGCCGCACGCTGTCGGCGATTCCCTTCCGCGCATCGTCCAGCCGGCCGGCGTAGATGCGGGGCAGCGTCCGCCGCCGTTCCGCGCTCAGCGCGGTCCTGCCCGGATCCAGCGCGGTGTAGGCGATCGACAGCGACAGCCCCCAGTCCAGCGCCCCTTCCGACACGTCCCAGGCTACCGAAGCCCCGAGGCTCGGATTGGGCAGCCAGGGCAGTACGGCGAAAGCCCCGCGCTTCTCGGCCGCGGCCAGCGATTTCTCCAGCGCCTTGGCCGCCAAGGTGTCCGGCGGCAGCGCATCCGACGCTTCCGCGGCGGCGGCCTGGGCCGTCCATTCCGCCTGCAGGCGCAGCACGTCCGCATACAGGGCGTCACGCCGCTCCATCACCTTCGGGTCGAGGGCGCCAAGGGCGCTTTTCGCGGAGAGTATGGATTTCCGCGCGCCCAGCACGCGCCGCTCGACTTCTCGCAGCGAAAAGCTGTCCACCGTCGCGCGGCGCACGCGCTCCAGCACCGCCAGGTTGGCTTCGTTCGCCTCCAGCAGGCTCGTGTAGTAGACCGCGTTCAGAATTTCCGTGGCCAGCGCCAGCCGCACCGCGCCTTCCGCGTTGCGCAGGCTCGCGCGGGCATTCAGGAGCGCGGCCTCGGCATCCAGCCGGTCGGCCTCTCCATCCACGAACAGTTTCCGCGTAAGGGTCAGCGACGGATCGCCCAGCTGCAGCGCGCCCGAGGCCGCCATCAGAGGCGCCTTCAGCGCGAGGTCCGCTCCCAGCACGTTTTCCAGCGTCACCGACGGCACGATCGAACCGGAAAACCCGTTCGAACCGATGCCCAGGGGATTCGCCGAGCTCGCGGAAATGGCGATAGTCGGCTTCCAGGGCTCGCGGAAGCGCGCCAGGTCGAGTTCCGCGCCCCTGAGCGCCAGGCGCGCCTCCAGCACGGCGGCAGTTGAAGCAAGTCTCGAATCGTACAACGCATCCCAGCCTTGCGCGGACGGAGGGTTCCCTTCCGCCGCCGCGGAAAGCGCTATCAGAGCGCATAACGCGATGCGCGACATAAGGCGGCGCGCGGCGGGGCGCCGCCCCGGCGCGGGGGCGCGGGGAAATTCAGAGCCCAAGCGGCTTCTCCCCCAGGGCGCTCAGGTAGGCCCCGATCGACCTGATGTAGCTTTTCCGCGCGGCCAGCAGGTTCTTGCGGGCCGAAAGCGACGCCACCGCCTTCTGGTTCTTTTCCGCCAGGGAAATGATGCCGGACTCGTATTGCCGCAGCGCGTCCCTGGCGGCGGCATCCTTCAGCGCCTGCTCGTCGCCGCGGATCCTGAGCAGGGCCGCCTGGTTGCGCAGGTTCGAATTCGCGCTCTCGAATGCCCGGCGCGCGTCGCCCTGCGCGTTGGCGGCCGCCACCTTCGCCTTCGTGCTTTCCGTATCGAGGATTTTCCGGTCGTAGACGGACGCGTTCATCGCCAGCGACGCGGCCCGGAGCGCCGCGATTTTCTCGGCGAGCCTGGCTTTTTCAAGCCCCAGATCCTTCGCGATCCACTCGTCCGCCGTCGCGGCGGGCTCGAACTCCGGCGCCGCGGGCAGAAGTTCGGGCTTCCATTCCAGGCCAGCCACCAGGCGCAGGTTGTCGCGCGCGTCCTTCAGGGTCCAGTCGGCCAGTTCCTTCGCGTTCAGGGCGGCCTGCAGCGCGATGTCGATTTCCTTGAAGCCTTCCTCGGACAACAGGCCGTTCTTCAGGCGCGAATCGGCGTACTTGCGGTCTTCGCGCGCGTTGTCCAGCAGCAGGCCCGCCGACTGCACGTCGATCTCGGCCACCGCCGCGGCGAACACCGCGTCGATCACCTCGTTGTAGAACCC
>CAYRXK010000001.1:0-18893 GCA_964428265.1 uncultured Treponemataceae bacterium | reverse complement strand
CGATCTCGGCCACCGCCGCGGCGAACACCGCGTCGATCACCTCGTTGTAGAACCCGAGCACCGAGGCGCGCCAGGCTCCCGTCGCCGTCACATAGGCCGACTGCGCGTTCACGCGGTCAAGCTCCACCTTCGCCTCGATCTCGCCCTTTGTCTTCTTCAGGTTGGCGATCTCGAGGTCGATGGCGAACATCGAATAGTCCTGGCTCGCGGCGGTGGCCGCGGTGAACAGTTCCTTCAGCGTCTGGGCCCCCGCGGGAGCGGGCAACGCCGCGGCGGCGGCCAGCGCCAGGAACAGTACGAAAACAGGAACGGCGGGAGCCGCCCGCTTGGTGGGTGCATATCGCATAACGCAGCTGTGAAGCATCGGATTCGCTCCTTCTATTCGCGCGCGCCCGGAAGCGCGTTCAATTCATATTGGAATATCTTGATCCCCTCGCGGGGGAACAGGGCTTTCACGGCCGCCACCGCCTCGGCGACCAGGCGGGCCTGCTGCGTGTCGCCGTACAGCACGTACAGCACGTTCAGCTCAGGCCAGACGGCCGATCCCTCGCGCACGCCGCTCCTGCCCTTTCCCTTCACGTCCTCGAACAGCGAGTAGGCAAGGCCGGGCACGCGCCGGTCGAACTCGTCGCGCAGCTCTTCTTCCACCGAGCGGTTCGCGTAAATCTCGGTGCGGATCAGCGGTTCAGCGCGAGTCATGGATTCACTCCGTGCTCGATCCGCCATTTTTCAAGCTCCTTGGCCTTCTTCAGGTTCCTGCGCTCGTGCCCCGCGTTGAACACGTAATACAGCACCGGCGTCAGGAACAGCGTCATCACGGAACTGACCAGCAGTCCGCCGAACAGCGTTTTCGCGATGGGCTGGATGCTTTCCATGCCTTTTCCCGGAAACAGCGCCAGCGGCATGATGCCCAGCAGCGTCGTCAGCGTGGACATCTGGATGGGCCGCAGCCGCCGGCGGCCCGCCTCGGCGCAGGCCTCGAACAGCGCGAAGCCACGCGCGCGCAGGGTGTTCGTGTAGTCCACCAGCACGATGCCGTTGTTCACCACCACGCCCGCCAGCGTGACCACGCCGATCAGCGAGAAAAGCGAGAATGTGTCGTTGGTCAGCCGGTAAATCCACACCACGCCGATGAACATCAGCGGTATCGAACAGAAAATGATGAAGGGATCGACGAAATCCTCGAACTGGCTGGCCATGACGCCGTACACCAGGAACACCGCCAGGCCGATGATCAGGATAAAGACCGGCAGGTAGGTGTCCACGTCGGTGCTCTCGCCGCCAACTTTCGTCGCCACGCCCTCGCGCGGCACGTAGCGTTCGTCCATCACCCGCTGCACGAGGCGCGCCATTTCGGTGGAGCTGCGCCGCGACGTGGCCGGCAGGCTTCCGGTCACGTGCAGGATGCGTTCCTTGTCTTCGCGGTTGATCTGCCGCGGCGCGGTGGAATTCGAAATGGTCACGAAATTCGACACGGGAATGCGGGCGCCGCCGGAGCCGATCAGGAATATCGACTTCAGGTCCGCCAGGCTGGCGCGGTCCTCTTCGCGCAGCTGCACCACCACGTCCAGGGTTTCGCCGCCCGAGTCATAGGTGGTGGCCGTGATGCCGTACATGGCGCCGCGGATTTCGCGCGCCACCTGCGCCACCGAAAACCCGAACAGCGCGGCGCGGTCGCGGTCTATCCCGACCAGCAGTTCCGGCGACCCCTGGTCCAGCGACACGGCCAGGTTCTCCACTTCGGGCAATTCCGCCGCCAGGATCCGCTTCACCTCGCGCGCGGCCGCCAGCGAGGCTTCCTGGTCCTTCGACCTGATTTCCACGTCCACCGGCGACCGCGAGGAAAATCCCCGGCCCGCCGAATAGGTGAAATCCGCGTCGGGCACGGACTGGATGTAGGGCGCCAATTTTGTCTTGATGGTGGTGGGCGTGTCGGTCTGCTTTTTCGGATCCGGCAGCATGATCTGCAGCGATCCCTCGTTGCCCGAGGCGCCGGTTCCCACCGAAAGCACCAGGCGCGTATAGCCCTTCACGTTTTCCCTCACCTGGTCCTGCAGGCGCTCCAGCGCCGCCTGCGTGCGGCTGCGGGTCGTGCCCAGCGGCATGGTCAGGTTCACGCGGAGGCTGTCGTCGGTATTGGTTCGGGGGAAAAGGTTCAGGCCGAACCCGCCCAGCCTGATCAGCGCCGATGCCAGTATCACCGCCACCAGCCCCACCACCATCAGCTTGTGCGTCAGGCAGAATTCAAGCGCGCGTTCGTACAGGGCTTCCTGCGCCGAAAAAAACCGTTCCAGCGTCTCGTCCAGCTTCCTGAGCAGGACATGCCTGAAGGGCTTCTGCACCCGTGTTTCCAGGTGCAGCACCGGACCGCAGAGCACCGGCACGATCGTCACCGCCACCACCAGCGAGGCCGCCAGCGAAAAGCAGATCGTGAACACCAGGTCGCCGAACAACTGGCCCATCATGCCCAGCCGGGCACGGAACAGGATGATCGGGATGAACACGCACAGCGTGGTCAGGGTCGACCCCATGATCGCCGTCATCATCTCCTGGCTGCCCAGCAGGGCCGACACCCTCGCCTTGGCGCCGCGCTCGCGGTAGTGGTGGATGTTGTCCAGGATGACGATGGACGCGTCGACGATCATGCCCAAGCCCATGATCAATCCCGTCAGGCTGATCGTATTCAGGGTCAGCCCGCCGAAATGCATGGCCAGCAGGGTGATCAGGATCGAGATCGGAATCGAGATCGCGATGATGAACGTGGCCTTGAAGCTGCGCAGGAAGATGAACAGCACCAGCACGGCCAGCAGCATGCCCTGGACCGCCGAATTGTACACTTCCTCGAGCGTCGCGTTGACCAGGGTCGTGTCGTCCGACATCACCTCGACCTTCACGCCCGGAGGAAGGGATCCGTTGAGTTCCTTCAGCGCTGCGTGCACATCGCGCGAAATCTGCACCGCGTTGCTGTCGCTCTCGCGCACGATCTGCACGTTGATCCCGCGCGCGCCGTCGATGAATATCACGCGCCCGGGCTCGGCCTCGGTTTCGCGCACGTCGGCCAGGTCGGACAGGCGCACCACGCGCCGTTCGCCCGAGCCGGGCACGGCCAGGGTTTTCACCACCAGGCCCTTCACCTCGTCCAGCGTGGAAAGCCGTTCCTGCGTGCGGATCTGGTACTCCACGCTGCCGCGCACGATGCCGCCGCCCGAGAGCAGCACGTTCTGCGACGCCAGCTTCGAGGCCAGGTCGGTCAGGGTCATGCCGTATGCCGCCAGCCGGTTCTGCGACACCGACACCGCCACGATCCTGCGGCTGCCGCCGGACACCGCCGCGGACGCCACGCCCTTGATGCGCTCCAGCAGCGGCTGCACCGTGTTCTCGCCGATCGACTGCAATTCGTCCAGCGGACGATCGCCTTTTATCAGGAGGCGGATGATCGGCATCGCGGACGCGTCGAAGCGCCTGACCACCGGCGTGTCGGCATCGTCCGGCAACCGGTTCAGCAGGCCCGAAATGACCGACTCGATCTCGTTCTGCGCCTTGTCCAGATCCACGTCGTAGCCGAATTCCAGCCTGATGTTGCTGGATCCCGTGGAAGATGTCGAGGACATGCGATCCAGGCCTTTCAGCGACGAGAACGCGTTTTCCAGGAGTCTGGTGACATTCTGCTCGACGTCTGCGGGGCCCGCGCCCTGGTAGGAAGTGCGCACCGACAGGAGCGGCATCACGGTTTCCGGATTGAGGGAAATCGGGATCTGCGGCACGAACACCGCCGCGACCCCGCAGATGAGCACGAACGCCATCACCACCGTGACCGGGTGGTCAATGGACCTGCGGACTACGCTCATTTCCGGCCGCCCGTCCCTGATTTTCCGCCGCCCGTCCCGGACGCATCCTCTATCACGCGCACGCGGTCGCCGTCGGAAAGGGCGCCCCGGCCTTCGACCACAAGTCGTTCACCGGCAGCAAGGCCCCGCCGCACCTCGAACGATTCCTCGCCTTCCATCCCGAGGATGACAACGCGCCGTTCGGCCGTGCCGTCGGGCTTTACCACGAACACCGACGACTCGTCCGTGCCGAGCGCCACCGCCGCGCGCGGCGCCACGACCACGCCGTACCGGGCGTCCGTGACCAGGCGCACCGTGCCCAGCATGCCCGCGAGCACCCGCGGATCCTGACGGTCGAAATCCAGTTTCACTTCGAGGGTCCGGCTGGCCGGATCCACCACCGGGCTCATCTCCGCGATCCGCGCGCCGTACATGACACCGGGCACGGCGTCGAACCGCACTTCCGCCCTGGTTCCGATGGCCAGGTTGGCCAGGTACCGCTCCGGCACCGCGATGGCGACCTTCACGCGCGCCAGGTTGCCCACCAGCGCGACCACCGTCCCCGTCGTGATCGTGTCGCCTTCGTCCACCGCCACCGACAGCACCGTACCCGCCACCGGCGACTCCACCGCGTTCGGCAGGTAGTTCACCCCGGCGCGCGATGGATCCACGTAGGCGATCACCGTGCCCTTGGCCACCCGGTCGCCGACGCGGACCTTGCGTTCGATCAGTTTGCCCGCCACGGCCGGGTACACCTTGGTTTCGCTGGACGACACCACGTCGCCATGGAGTTTCGTGTACTGGATGACGTTGCCCGTGGCCACCGCCGCGGCCCGCACCGGGAAAGCCCGCCTGCCGTTCTGGCCGGATTGGCCCGGTTGGCCCGGTTGGCCGGTAGGGGCACCCTGTCCGGATTGGCCGGATTGAGGGCGACCGCCCTGGCCGGCCGCGCTGCCCTGCGCTGCCGTGGCGCCTTGCGCGGTACCGGAGGGCCGTCCGCCCGATGCGGGTGCGCCGCCCTGGGCCGACGCGCCTCCCTGGGGGCGCGCGCCGCTCGCCGAAGCCCCCTGCGCGGGCGCGGTTCCCGCCGCACCCTGCGCCGCGGCTGGCCTGGCCGCCTGCCCCTGGGGCTTGGCGAACGAAATGCCCAACTGCCCCGCCACGATCGAAGCCCCGACCGCGACCACCACGACGACGATTATGATTTCGGGCAGCGATATCCGCCCCGTTTGCTTCATTATCCCCGACTCCTTGCGCGACCGCACTTTTGAGAAGGATAGCCCAGGAATGATGAAAATGAAAGCGTACCGTCATCGAGTCAATACGTGCTCAATGACGGGGGCAGTGATTCAAGGCTGCATCGGATAGAACTGTGGGATGGACAAAATGTCCTTCGAGAGAAGGGCAATCAGCATGTCCGGGTTCTTTTCCCGTATCGCTGCTTCGATGAGAAAATGGCTTTTCGGGTCATGATGCAGGTAAAGTCCAGGCGCGTCATTGGAAAAAATCTGCATTATGGCGCGGAGGAGGATGTTGAACGTCCTGTTCAGCGTTTCCACCAGCAGGGAATTCCCCGCGAAAGAACAGAGTAGGAGATGGAATCTTTTATTACCCTCCCACCACTCCCTAACGGTGACATCCTGATCATCCGCGTAATGTGTATCGAGGATAACCTCGTGTATTTTCTGGAGGTCGGTTTCGGAAATCTTCGGCAGCGAAATTTTCACGCCCTCCACCTCGAGAATCAACCGAAGCTGCGTGGCATTGAAGAAATCCTTCTGCGTCAGGTGCGTTATCTGATATCCAGTTCTTGGGATGTTCCTGATTACTTGTTCGTTGCAGAGCTGAACCAGGGCTTCACGCACCGGGGCCTTGCTGACATTGTACCTTTCCGCGAGATCTCCCTCTTTCAGGAATACATCGATGGGAAATTCACCGCTTTCGATGCTGTCAAGGATGTTATCGTAGATTTGCTCTTTCAACGATTTTCGGCTCATGAATTCCCTCGAGACCGGAAGACCTCTGCTTGCCGAATGGACCTGAAACTTCCCGTGACCCGGTCGATCGCTTTCACCAATGCATCCACAGCTTCGGCCACACTTTCATCATCGCATTCTTTCAAAGCCGAAACAATCTCCGGCAACGAACGTTCGCCATAGCCCGTGTCCGGATCGATGCTGTAAAGGATCGATTTGTTCCAGTCAGCAGTTTCGCGACTGAATGCTTTTTCCATCGACATCAATGCGCCATGTATCGGATCCGGATCGGCGAAGGATCCCGAAAATTCATCTTTCAGCGTTTTCCATTCATCCCTCGCCCTTCCGACCGCCTGATGCAAAGATCCCGTTCCGCTACGGTCGATCCCCAGCAAATTGATATTTGCTTCGATGTACGAGATCAAATCTTCGGGAGAATACGGCACGACGCGGTTTTCCGACAAGGTGAGCATAAGGGCCAAAAGATACCGGGCAAGCCTGTTCCCTTGCAGAAATGATACATCTCCGTGTTCCGCGTACCAGTCCATATTGTCGAAAAGCGAGTGGTACACCGGCGTGGGATTGACAAGGGCGGCGAGGCAACTGGGTATGGCGTGATGGTAGAGGAAACCGATATGGTCGGATCCGCCGCCCATGGGAAGGAATTCGTTCTTGGTTTCCTGCTCTTTCCATTTTTCATGGAAACTGCGAGCATGGTCATAAGGAACCGCCTTGGCCACCGCGGTCATGACACCTTGGAGAAGCGGAGAGCTTTTCAGCTCCAGCGTCGATCCCGACACCACCCCGTCCGCATTGATGAACGCCAGCACCTTGCCAGCGATCTCGGACGCGTGCTCCTCAAGCCATTCTATTGACCCCATCATCCCCGGTTCTTCGGCGTCCCAGTGCGCGATCCTGATCGTGCGAGAAAACATGAAGCCGGCACTTTTCATGTTCCCCAGCGTTTCCGCGATGATCAGCAACATCGCGGTCCCGCTCACGGGATCCGCGCTGCCGAATGCCCAGGCATCGAAGTGGGATCCGATGATTATCGCCTGGTCGGGGAATTCACTGCCGGTGAGGCTCCCGATCACATTGGTGATCCTGCTCATGACACGATCCTGGTGAACGGCCATACGCACCCGAAGATCACCGGAGTCACCGAGCCGATACGGAAGATTGAGCCCCCCCGCCCATTCATCGGGTGCGGACGAACCGTCCATGCGCGACAGGATTTCCTTCGCCGAATCCCAGGAGAGAGGCGCGGCCATGATCTCGTGGAACTTAACCTGGTCCGCATCGATCCTCGCTGCCGTTTTCCCGCTTTCACCCGGCCACGCGGGTACGCCAGGCGTCAGGGGATCGCCCGGATACGGCAGATCCAGGATACCGCCCCGCTGGATCGCGCAGCTTCGCATGCCGTGCGATGGCGATTCTCCGGGGCTCTCGTAATCCGCTGGATCGCTGTAGAAAAGCACGCCGATCGCACCCGCGCGCTGCGCATTGGTTGCGATCTTGCCCCTGAATATCTTGCCGTACCGTGCAAGGATTATCTTTCCGCGCAGATCGATCCCCATCGACGAAAGTCGGTCGAAGTCTTCCTTTCGCCCGTAATTGGCGTAGATTACCGGCGCGATCGCATCGCCATTCGCGGAAAACGCGTTGAATCCCTTGGTGCAGCGTGAGAACACATCTTTCCTGCCTTCGGGAGCATCTTCCTTGTCCATGAGCCGCTTGCGGAAGGGGACGACGATTTCGACGAAACTCGACTCTTCCCGCGGCACGCTGAGGAGAACATCGTACGGGCTGTATTCCACATCGAGCCCGCAGGATTCCATGAAATGCCCAATAAAGGATCCAATCCCGGCGTTCGCCGCGCTTCCCGCGACATGCGGTTCTTCCGAAAGCCGTTCCATGTGCTCGCGGAACCGGCTTTCGGGCGGCAGGAAAGGCGTTATCGCCTTGGGATCGAATACGGAAATTTCAGGAAAGGCCATGATCAGAGGTTCTCCTGCAGGGGAAAGAAGCATGCGCACAGATGGCCTTCGATGCCTTCGACAGGTTTCAGGGCGGGGTGTTCCCTGGAGCAGACATCCCGCGCGCGCGGGCATCTTTCGGAAAGCGGGCATCCGGCCGTCCCGGAATCGGACAGTTCCCCCTTGAGGGACACATGCGCCTTGTTCCGTTCCGCGGCGGGATCGGGCTTCGGCACCGCTGAAATAAGCGCCTGCGTGTAGGGATGCCTCGGCCGTGCGCACACTTCGTCCGAATTTCCGATCTCCATCATGGATCCGCGGTACAGCACCCCGATCCTGTCGCTGACGTACCGAACCATATCCAGATCGTGCGCGATGAAAATGTAGGTCAAACCCAGCGATTGGCGCAGTTCCTTGAGCAGGTTCACGACCTGGGCCTGGATCGAAACATCGAGCGATGCGACCGGCTCGTCGCAGATGACAAGCCTGGGATTCAGCGAGAGGGCGCGTGCGATTCCCACCCTCTGCCGCTGGCCTCCCGAAAGCTGGTGGGGATACCGCGCCAGGAAGCTCTCGTCGAGGCCCACGCGATGGATGAGGTTTCCGATCCTCGATGCGATTACCTGCGGCGGGTACCGGTACGCCCGCAGCGGCTCGGCGATGATGTCGTACACGCGCTTCACCGGATTGATCGACGCATAGGAATCCTGGAAAATCATCTGGCATTTCGAACGATATTCCTTCAGATCTTCGCCTTCGAGATCGCCGATGTCCCTGCCGTCGAAAACGATCCTTCCGCTTTCAATATCGTACAATCTCATGATCATACGGCCGATGGTCGTCTTCCCGCTGCCGGATTCGCCTACCAGGCCAAATACTTCTCCGGGCGTCACGGTGAAGCTGACGTCATCGACAGCCTTGAACTGTCGCTTTCCCGCGAAAAGCCTCCGTCCTGGCATGATGAATGCCTTCCCGACATTCTCGATCCGCAGAAGATAATCCGGGTTACTCATCGTTGCAGCTCCCTGCAGCGCTCGTTTTCGATGCACTTGCTTTCATGCGGGCCGTTCCTGTATTTCGGGAGCGCGCCGAATCCGCTGCCGCACCGTTCCGTCGCGATCGGACATCGTTCCCTGAAAGGGCAGCAGTCGGTAATTTCGCGAATCGGCTTCGGACTGCCCTTGATGAACGGCAGCGTATCATTCCTGCGGTCTCCCTCGCGCGTATTGTATCCCGGTAGCGATCTCATGAGGCCGATCGTATAGGGATGCATGGGATTCCTGTAGATATCGAGCACGGGGCCCCGTTCCACTATCGTTCCGCCATACATCACGTTGATCGTATCGGCGATTCCCGCGACAACACCCAAGTCATGCGTGATCCAGATGACGCTCATGCCGGTATGGTCCTGTAGCTTCTTGATCATCCGCACGACTTCGGCCTGCACGGTGACATCGAGCGCGGTGGTCGGCTCGTCCGCGATCAAGACCCTGGGATTGCAGGCGATCGCCAGAGCGATCATCACGCGCTGGCGCATCCCCCCGGACAACTGGTGCGGATACTGCCTGAGCCGCTCCCTTGCCGACGGTATCTCGCACTCGACGAGTATTTCCTCCGCCCTCACGACGGCATCCTTCTTACCCAACCCCTGCCGGAGCATGAGGACATCGCACAATTGCTGCCCTACTGTAAACACGGGATTCAGCGAACTCATCGGATCCTGGAACACCATCGCTATATGCGATCCGCGGAACGCCTCCATTTCCTTTTCTGGAAGGCGGAGGATGTCATTTCCACGATACAGGATTTTTCCCGCATACGCCTCGCTGAAGCCCACGGGAAGCAACTGGAGAGAAGCGAGGGCATGGATCGTCTTTCCGCTGCCGCTCTCGCCCACGATGCCCAGGGTTTCGCCTTCGGACAGGGAATACGACACATCATTGACCGCATAGACGGGCCCGGCGATCGTGTTGAAACGGATGGAGACGTTCTGGTACTCGAGGATCGTGTTCTGAATCATGCCGTTACGTCCAAATCGATGAATTGGCGAATGCCGAGAAAACTCCGGCGGACGCGTGTTGGGTGCGTCCGCCGGAATCGCACTTCATCAGGAGAGCCGCGTTACTTGCTCACCCACCATTCCTCGGTATTCCTGAGGGTGCCCCACTCGGTCAGCAGGTACGTCACGCCGTTCACCTTCGAGTTATAGGCTTGCAGTCCGCGCGGCCGATAGAGCGGGACCACCGGCAGATTGTCGAGGAACACGGACTGGTACTTGTTGTAGATCACCCTGCGCTTCGCGGGATCGGCGGTGCTCGCTCCCTGCTCCATCAGGTCGTCCAGGTCCTTGAAAGAAGATTTGCTGAAGCTGTCCTTCGATCCGAACTGCGTGCGCGCGTCGGGATCGAGGGTGCTGGTCCAACCGAGCAGCGCGAGCTCGTAAGAGCCCTTGCGCACATCGGCGATGAAGGTGGCGAAATCCATCTTCCTCACTTCGACCTGGATTCCGATATCCTTGAAATTGGACTGGATGATGTCCGCCGACTGCTCGCGGAATTTTACGCCGAGCGGCGTATGGAGAACCACCTTCTTCGAGAAATCCCAACCCGCGTCCTTCAGCAACTGCTTCGCTTTCTCGGCATCGTAGGGATAGCGGCCTTCGACTTTCGGATCATAGTAGTAATTGCCCGGTACGATGTTCGAATAGGCCTTCACTGCCTCGCCCTTGAGCAGGCGCTTGATGATGAGGTCCCGGTCGATCGCGTAGGCCATGGCCTGACGGACCCGCACATCCTTGAACATCGGATTGCTGCAGTTGATGGTCATATACTGCCACGAACCAGTCTCGTAGGACGTCGTGGACAGGTGCTTCAGCGACTTGACGTAATCCCAGTCATCGCTGGAAATCGAGCTGACGTGGCCGCCGGTCATGTCGACCTCGCCCTTGGCGAGCTGGCTGACCACCGAATCCGGAGACACGATCTTGATGAAAAGCTTTTCGAGATGCGGCTTGCCGAGATAGTACTCGTTGTTGGCCACGTACTCGAAATACTGGTCGGTCTTGTACTGCACGAACTTGAACGGCCCGGTGCCCACGGTGGGCTTGCGCCAGAATTCGTGCTTGTTGAACTGTTCGGGGGTCCAGCTGCCGCAGATATGCTTGGGGATTATGCGGATAATGAGGCCCATCTGGTCGAGGATCGAATTCACGTCCGTCGGCGCGTCGGCGATGAGCTGGAAGGTGCTTTCATCTATCTTCTTGAAGAACGGTAGATCGTTGAGCGGAGCGGTGGAGGCGCCGCCGGTCTTCGACAGGCCCTTCAGCAGCATCAGGCGGCTGCGCAGCGTGGTCTGGTACGCGGGATTGCTCACGACCCAGAACGAGAACGCCACATCATCGGAGGTTACGTCAACGCCATCGGTCCACTTGGCTTTCTTGTTCAGCTGGAACGTGAACACGGTCGAATCGGCATTGACGCTCCACTTTTCAGCAAGCTTGGGTTCGAAGCCGCCGTCGGCGCTCATGCGCACCAGCGTCTCGAAGATCACCTGGATCGGGTACCAACCGTACGAGGAATCGGAGTTGACCGGGCTGTAATTTCCCGGGGCGCTCGCCATGGCGATGACGACTTTCCCGCCATCGACAGGCGTACCCACACCTGCCGCCGAAACCATGCTCGCAGATGCGAACAGCAGTGCTGCCGCGCATGCGATAGCCTTCATGAAGACGCTGGATAACTTCATACGACCTCCTCCTGAAATCAATCTATCTTCATCTTGGGATCCAGGGCTTCCCTCAATCCCTCGCCGATGAAGTTGATGCTAAGAACGGTAAGCAGGATCATGATGCCGGGTGGCATCCACATGTGCGGTTTAGTCCGCAGAATCGTCAACGACTCCGCAGCCTTCATCATTTGTCCCCAACTGGGAGCCGGCGGCTGCACGCCCAACCCCAGGAAGCTCAGGCTCGATTCCATGAGGATCGAGCTGGCCACGCCGAATGTGGCGGCAACAAGAATGGGAGGCAGAAGGTTCGGCACGATTTCCCGGAAGATTATCGTGAGAGTGCCGGTTCCCGAAATGCGGGAGGCCATCACGAACTCCAGCGATTTCAGTTTTTTGACTTCAGCCCGCACGATACGGGCGATCTGCGTCCATCCCAAGAGACCGATCGTGATCAGGATATTGCCCATGCCTGGGCCGAGCAGGCTTACCAATACCAAGCAGATCACCAACTGCGGGAATGCCTGGATTATGTCGATGAGCCGCGAAATGACGGAATCCGCCAATCCGCCGAAATATCCGGCGATCGCCCCGAGGATCGTTCCAATACCTACAAAAATGATCATTGACACGACACCGATGAATAGTGAAATCCGGGCGCCGTGCAGAAGCCGGCTCCAATTGTCACGTCCGATCTGGTCAAGACCGAGAATGTAATTGCGGCTCGGGGCATCGCTGATGAAGGCCTTGTCGATGAACGCAGGATCGTGGCGCGCGAGAACGCCGGCGAACACCGCCATGAGGAAAATGGTGCCGAAAACGAAAAGTGAAACGACCGCCATCTTGTTCCTGGAAAAGCGCGCGGCCAACGTGTCTTTCCGCTTTTTTACCGAACTCATACGCATCATCCTACTTGTCCGCGCTTATGTGGATTCTCGGATCGACGACCGAATAGAGGATATCCGCAGTAAGATTTCCCAGGATGATCATGAACGCGATCACCAGGTTGATGCCGAGCACCGTCGGGTAGTCGCGGCTGTTGATCGAGTCGATCATGAGCGATCCCATCCCGGGCCAGTTGAACACATACTCGGTTATTACCGCGCCGCCGAAGAGCACGGAAAACTGGGAACCGATCAGCGAAATGATCGGCAGCAACGTGTTTTTGAGGGCATATCTGAAATATATCCTTCGCTTGCCGATTCCGAGCGCGAGCGCCGTGCGGATGTAGTCCTGCGACAGCACTTCCAGCATGCCAGACCTGGTGTAGCGCAGGACAATGCCCGTATTCTGCATACCTATCACGCACATCGGCAGGATGAGGTGGAGCAACCCATCCAGGAAATTCCCCTCCGCGCCTATCTCGTTCATGCCGCCAGAAGGAAAAATGTTGAGTTTAAGTGAGAAGAAGTAGATGAAGACCAGGCCGATGAAATAATTCGGCGCTGATACCCCGACGAAAGAGAAGAACGTGTTCGCGTAATCGATGAAGGTATTCTTCCTAACCGCGGAAATGACGCCCATCGGGACGGCCACGAGGTATGACAGTGCCAGGGCCCAGAAGGTGAGGCTGAGAGTAGGCATGATCCTTTCGGCTACCCTTTCGATGACCGGTTGGTTTGTCGCGAATGAATATCCGAAATCACCCTGAACGGCGCGGAAAAACCATTTCACGTACTGAACCATGAATGGTTGGTCAAGGCCCATCGCAACCCGCTTGAGCTGGATTTCTTCCTGGGTCATGTTCGGATTGACGAATATCTCGGCCGCATCGCCGGGAGCGAGATACAGCAAAGAAAACGAAAGGAACGTCACCCCCACCAGAATCGGGACGATGAACAGCAACCGCTTGAGGATGTACTTGTTCATGGGCGCCTAGCCGTTGGCTGCCCGGACCGCGGCGCGAATCCGCGCGCCGTCGATATCGCCGGGGAGAGTGCAATCACTTCCCAAAATGAAAGGGATATGCGCCATTTCATCTTTCACCCTGCGCACCTCCCGGGCGATGTCCTCGTGGCTGCCGCTGACCATCGCTCCCGACCGGTCATCCATACCGCCCAGGATCGGCCTCCCGAACAGTTCCCATCCCTGATGGAGTGTAAAATCGTTGTCATGCGTGGCCCAGTTGAAGACATCGCCGGGATAATCCGCGTACTGGCTGAAATCGATGCGGTCTTTGCAGATATGAACGAATGTGTCAGCCTGGCGGTGCTTTACGCCGTTCAGGAACCGGAGGTCAGCGGGACGCACGACCTCCCTGAAAAGGTCCCCCGCGAAGGCACGATACGATTCCGCTCCGAGCGCAGCGTAATACACGCCATCGACGCCGAAACCGAGGCAGGCATCCGCAAATTCCAGCAGGCTGTCGGCAATGGCCGCCAAACCGTTTGCTACCGCTTTCGGGTTTTCCATGATGTGCGCTTCGACGACATTGTTCCTGGCGAACCATTCGTCTGGATGGTTAAAGGTATGGAATGCCGAAGCGTAGACACCATGTATGGTGATGAGCGTGTAGGTGTCGGAGCCGATTTTTTCCAGGATACGTTTCACCACATCTAATTCTTTCTGGAAAAATGCGCTGGAGAGCTTTTGCGGCCGGATGCTGTTCCAGTCCGAAGCCTTTTGCACCGGTTCATCAAGCTGATACAGGTTTTCATTCATTATCTTGAGGATGTCTACACCCGTATCGGCAAGAAAATCGCAATGTGCTTCCACGGCGGCATCGCCGCTCCACTGGTGGGAAGCGAAGTGATGCCAGAAACCGGACGGCAGGTATTCCGTCTTCTGGCCATGAATAAGGCTTTTGATGCTCGCTTTCGTATTCATTGGGATGATCCATCCTTGGTACTACTACTGATATGCACTGTAATATGATTAGATAGATCCGTCAAACTTTTTCTTCCCAAAATGAATATTATTGCGGTGGGAGGGGTTCAGTACTCGAAAAGAGGCGCCATCGAATGGTTCCTGCAATGCTCCATCAGCCGGACACAACCGGCGGCACCCATGGCCGCTCAGAATCTCACATGCGAAAAGAGATAGTCCAGATACCTCGATTTCATCTGCCTGCTGGCCATCGCCTGCTTGAGGGGCGGCAATATCAGGATGACGCCGAGGATGGCCGCCATGGCGCGGTGCGACGCCAGCGCCTGGTTCTCGAAAATCAGGTTCTGGAGCTTGCCGCGCTCTATGGCCATCAGCACAGTCCGGTGCGCCGAATTGACCGGCGTGATCACGCGCCGCTCGCGCCGTTCGAGCGCGATCGCGCCGGCGGCGCAGGCATGCGCGCAGACTCCGCAACCGAGGCATATCGAGGCATCCACCCTGGCCTTTTTCCGGCGCTCGTCATGCGGATCGCCCGCGCTCACCATGCCCATCGCCTCCACCGGGCAGACCTGCGCGCATTTTCCGCAGCCCGTGCACGCTCCGGCATCCACGCGCGGCAGGAAATTCGTCGTGCTGACCGGATTGAGCACGGCGAAGCGCTTGGCGGCCAGCATCGCCTCGCAGCAGCAGCCGCAGCAATTGCAGATGAACGACACCGACTCGCGCACGTTTTCGCCGAACTGCACCAGGTTGTGCGCGATCGCCTTGTCCAGAAGGTCCAGGCCTTCGGATGCATCGACTCCGCGCGCCACGCCGTGCTCGACCAGGGATTGCGCCACCCCGTTGAAACTCATGCAGATTTCCATGGGCGCGCCGCATGCGCGGCCCAGGTGCGCCATCTTGTGCCGGCAGTAACAGGTGCCGATCCCGATCTTCGTCGCCGTGCGGATCACTTCGCTCGCGCGCTCGTAATCCAGCACGTGCAGGCAGTTTTCCTCCGACAGGGAACGCTCGTTCACGAAAACCCGCCCCAGCTGCGTCTCGCCGCCGGCGAACAGGTTCTTCACGAAATCTTCCTCGACATTGAGATAGCGGTAATATAGCTCGGCAAGCAGCTTCTGATCGTAGCCGTTGCCGACCCTCATCATGGAAAACTCGAAAAACCCCGCCATCGGCGGCGGCATGCAATACATGCGCACGCCTTCGGGATCTTCCGTGTCCAGCATCATTCCGCGCGACGCGAGGCGCTCCAGGCAGGCGCGCGCTTCGGCCTTGTCCGTTTTCCACACCGCGGCGACAGCCTTCGCCGTGAAGGGACGCAACGGCAGCAGCGCGACGCGCTCCGCCTCCTTTTCGGAGAAGAGGACGGACAGGATCCTGAACAGGAGCTCTCCCGGGGGCGCCCCCTGCGGCATCAGGTTGATGCGCTCCGCAAGCCTGCTGTACCCGTTCTTAAGCGTGTGGTGGGACATGGAATAAAGGATAAGGCGGGATCGGCGGGGTTTCCAACGGAAACGACACACGGCATGCGGACCTGAAGGAGGCGCCGCGTGCGGCGGTTTCAGGATGTGCGCATACCGTCCTTTTTAGCGAGCACTTGTATACCGCCCTGCAATACGGACAACTCGGCGGTTATCAATAAAGTACACCCGCCGGGCCCTGCCGTCAAGCGACCGCAAAATCGAGGGTGCGGCAGCGGATTGCGCGCCGTGCTATGATGGGGACATGTACGATTCCATCGGCACCCCCACCATCGTCATCGACGCCGCGCGGGCATCCGCCAACCTGCGCCGCGTGGCCGCCAAGGCAACCGCCGCCGGCGCCGCCTTCCGCCCCCACTTCAAGACGCACCAAAGCCTTGAACTGGGCAAACGGTTCCGCGCGCTCGGGGTGGACCGGATTACCGTTTCATCGGTAACCATGGCCCGGCACTTCGCTTCGGACGGCTGGAACGACATCACCATCGCCTTTCCGGCGAACGTACGCGAACTGCCCGCCATCGACGAACTCGCCGGCAGGGTCCGCCTCGGCCTCCTGGCGGACCACGAAGATACGGTCGCGCGCCTGGCCGCGGGCCTGCGCCACCCGGTGGACCTCTGGATCAAGATCGACCTGGGCACCCACCGCTGCGGCATCCTGCCCGAACGGCGCGATGCGCTTCTTTCCATATTGAGGGCAACCGCCGCCTCTCCGCTGCTGCGCCCGGCGGGGCTCCTGGCGCATGACGACCGGACCTACCAGGCCACGGGCGCGGCGCAGGTAAACCAGCTCTACCGGGAAGGACGCGACCAACTGCTCGCGCTGCGCGACTGGCTGGCCACACAGGGCCTTCCCGGCCTGAAGATATCCTACGGCGACACCCCCACCGCCAGCCTCGTGGACGACTTTTCGGGCATCGACGAGCTCAGGCCCGGCAATTTCGCCTATTACGACCTGCAGCAGTACCTGGTCGGCTCCTGCGCCGCGCGCGACATCGCGGCCGCCGTCGCCTGCCCCGTGGCCGGCATTTACCCCGACCGCGGCGAGATCGTCATCTACGGCGGGGCCGTGCACCTTTCCAAGCAGGTACAGGTTCTGCCCGACGGCAGAAAATCCTTCGGGGCGCTCTTCCGCGCGCCTGAGGCCGACGGAGGCCTCTGGGGCGACTTCATCGAAGGCGCGTGGATCCGCTCGCTCAGCCAGGAGCACGGCGTCATCGTCATGCCGCCCGCCGAACTCGCCAAAATCCGCATCGGCGACCTCGCGTGGGTCTGCCCCGTGCATTCCTGCCTGGCCCAGCACGCCCTCATGGGCAGCACGCTGATCATCGGGTGACCGCCATGGAAAAAATCACCCCCGCCTACGCCGCCAGGAATTCCGGTCATTATTCGCCCGGAATCATGTCGAGGGGAATGCTCTACATTTCCGGCCAGCTATCCCTCGATCCGGACACGCGCCAGCTTCCCGGACCTGATGTCGAGGACCACGCCCGCCAGGCGCTGGCGAACGTGGACCGTGTCCTTGCCGCGGCAGGCCTGACACGCGACCGCGTCGTGCAGTGCAGGGTCTACGTGACCGACATGGCGCATTGGGACGCCGTGAACCGCGTCTACGCCGAATTCTTCGGCGACCACAAGCCCGCGCGCGCCGTGGTGCCGGTCACGGCGCTGCATTTCGGGTGCCTGGTGGAAATCGAGGCGATCGCGGAGGCGTGACGGCGAAAGGTCGTCAGGTCAAGTCCCCTTTCCTTCTTGCTCGTGCACGCGTCAAACGCATGCCATCGGTCATATTGATCGGGACACGCCGTGTTGCCGGGTGTGTTTCAGAGAAAACCCGGAATAGTTCATCGGCGAACGCCCGCCCGATTTCGGCCACACCCTCGAAATCAAGTAATACATTCTGGAAGCACTCGAACCGCCTATACAGCCTTTTTGTCTGTAAACGGGAAGCCAGGGCTTCGCCCTCGTATATCGCAAACCGCACCGGAACGATGGTTTTTGCGAAAGCATCGGCGTCCGGAGCGGCGAAATCATCGAAAACGTCTTTGAAGCCGCGGGTACTCCGGTTGGAGATACGCATCAGGACCGCGGTGCCGGGCGCATTGTCGGATCGGTCGAGCACCAAATCAAGCGGTGCTCCGCCATGCAGGAAATGCAGGCGCCCGGAATGGGTGTCGAATCGATCGAATACCTTTGAAGTGAAGAAGATGCCCTCGCCCATATGGCGCTCGGGATCGGTGGTCAGTTTCCCTTCGCAAGCTCGAGAATCGATTCACGCGGGTCGTAAAGGTTCTGCGCCTTCCGTATCTTCAGGAATATTCCATCCCCCGTGTCGACAACCCATCCAATGGTGTACAGCGCATTTCGACACAGGCCGGCGACAACGGTTCCCGAACATGACGCACTACTGTCTGGCGGCTGATACCAAACTCATCGGCGATGCGCGAGGCCTAACCTGCGGTTCCCTGATCGATACTCTCAAGGATTCATGTTTCAAGTAGGTTTTTGTCATGCATTGCAGCATTATTTGCAGCATTTAAGTTTCATGTACCAACGTATGCATAAAAAAGGGCTGTTCCGGATATTTCCGGAACAGCCCTTCACGATCGGGCAAGCCAGACTCGAACTGGCGACCCCGAGTCCCCCAGACTTCCCCGATCGATTGTCCGCGACATGCGGCTTCTTGCGTTCTCTTGCTTTATTTCTATGTGAGGATAGGTTTTATGTCAAGGTGAATATGCGGTGAATTGCCGGAAGATGCAGGGAGTGCCCGCGGTTACTGCTCACACATGTGCTCACACGACCTTTCGTCTATTTCATATTGGCGACGTGCGAACGCCGCTCAAGTTCCTGAAGGAGGACTTCCCGGGAATCCTCCTCCCGTGACTTCTGAGTGGCTTTGCGTTCGCCCATGGCAAGTTGCTCCGCCCGGAACATCATGGTGCCCGCCGTATGGACCGCCGACACCACCACGTTGGCCGAGCATTTCTCGCCCTTTGCCATTTCCTTCTTGATCAGGTGGTCGACGAGCCCGATCCGCCCGGCAAGGGTGGCCAGCTCTGGGCAGGCGATCCGCGCGTCGATCAC